>DAIDJW010000006.1 GCA_027451185.1 Candidatus Saccharimonadota bacterium | reverse complement strand
AGTGCTGTCCGAAGATGTTTCGGCTAAAGACAAAGCCTTTAATCATTTGCGGGCTAGGCGAGTCGCTAAGGCCGCTGCCACCGGACTGCTCGTTGGTGTGGCTGCTGGCGCAATCGCTCAAGAAGTTACGGCAGCCTTCGATCCGATGCGGGCTGGCTTGGTTGAGCAGCTATGGCACGCCAAAACCGGCATATCTAGTAACGGCGAACATCAGACTTTGCTTGAGGGTATAGTCCACGGTGAGCACGGTACAATTCACCATGTTGCTAGTGCGAGTATGGGGCCAGAACAACACATCGGCACTCACGGCGCCTTATCGGTTTCGAGTGACGAGACGATTGTACATAACCCTAACGGGACAATTTCATTTATGAATCCTAACGGGCACGAAGTAGTGTCCAATTTGCCGGTCGGTCCAGATGGTCAGTTAACGCCGGCTGATATTCACGAGTTACAGGCCCACGGCTTTACGGTTAACGATTTGTCGCATAGCGTGACTGAAGTACAAACTTCAACCGTAGCCCAAAACCTAAGCGCCGCAGATTTTGTACATCAAAACGGCAACTTAACAACACATATTCAGCGTGATTTTTGGTATGACAACAATACCAGCGGTGCTTACGATCACAACGAACTAGGTCTGCATTGGGGCGGTAACGGCGTGAACCCAGACGGCTCTTACCAAATGAGTGTTGCAAGTATGACTAGTAATGGGTCGTTCCATGACGGTTTATCAACCAACTGGGCCCAGGACGCTTCAGCTGGCAAGCTAGAACTAGCGATATCGGCAACTAAAGGCACGCAAACTGAGGTCTTTATGGTACCGGTTAGCCCAGATGGCAATATTCACATTGCAGCCGATAGCCCAGCGGCGCACTTCTTTAGTAATGAGAATGGTCATGCTGTCTTTAACGGTAAATATGCCGAAGTTGTGCAAAACGTAAAAACCGATGCTAATGGCGTTGAGCATGTCCGTCCGCTGGCCACGCTAGTTGGACATGACAATGTTGGCACGATTCATGAAACGATGACTACACAGACGCCGGTTGAACACATGGAATACAGCTACAATATTGTTTCTCCGGGCTATGATACCGTGCAAGACAACTTCACCGAGATGGCACCGAATATTCCGATTGTATCACGACGATCATTAGAGACACTGAGCCGTAGGGAACTAAGTTACTATTACCACGGCGACGAGGTTTTATATGGCGAAGAGGCTCGTATACGACGCCAGGAAACGTCGCCGCGGCTACTCGAAAATCCCGACGCCGACCTACAACCGGGCCAGGAGTTAAAGTGGTACCATGGCCTGCTGGTTAAAAAGCGCGGTCGTAGTTACGTCAAGCAACTTGAAGATGTTATTGAATCGACGCCAGAGCTACGCAATATATCAACTGAAGTAAAAGCGATTGTACAGATTCCGGTTAATGCTGCCGGCAGCGCCGAAGCCAATGGTATATATAGGTTATTGACAGAGGCCTACGGCAAACAGGATTCCGACAGTCTCAAGCAGACTATTATCCTACTTCATGTTAACTGGTTTGACCAATACCCAGAGGGCGGCGCCAAAACACCAGCGGAAATTCAAGCAAATATTGAAAAAACACGTGCCGAGATTGGGCGAGCCATGGCGGACAGCCCGCAACTCAAGCTAGCCGTCATTAACACTGAGTGGCATCGTGATGAAGTGCAGTCTGACGCTGCCGGACGCGCGGAGGCTAGCAGCAGGATGTACGACGTAAGCTTATTAGCCCTCAATCGTGCAACCCAAGTAGGTCTGCGTAGTGATAATGATGAAGCAATTTTGATTCGCAACGACGCCGACTCCAAAGGCGTCTCGGCCAACTATCTACGCAGCTTTGTTAATGAGGTTGATGCGAACGACCGAGCCGATATCATAACCGGAACAACATCTTTTGACAGTACGAAGGCCTCAAGGCTACCCGGCATGGTATTTGCGAGCTCGTTTATGCAGGGGCTGTCGATGCTTGCTGACGTTCGTGGTCGTAGCGTGCACACCGGTGAGGCAAATTTTGGCGTTAAGGCTTCAACACTTGCCGCTGTTGGTGGAATTGGCCTGCAAAAAGGTGATTCCAGCGGCGCCGTATTGCATGAAGTGAGCGTCGGACGTAGGGTTAAGTCGGCTCGTGATGGCATACTGGCCACTCGTCGGCGTGACCGCAGGGGTCAGAGCGGTGGTCGCCGGCCGTTATCGTCTTCGCGCCGCGTGGCTAAACGTGTTACTGGCAGGATTGATGCTGACTCCGGTATCCAAGAGGAAGCATACGTAAGGGGAATTCCGATGGTCGAAGCCTGGAATTCGGAGGTTGACTCTAGCGGCAATGCTACTACAAGAGAATCGCTGCGTGATGATGGCGACGCGGTGATTGAGCACATTCGCCACGACATGGAGGGCGCGATTAACGGGATGGGCACTACGAGGGGGATTATAGATACGGCACTAGCTTGGTCGTTTCCGCGACTTGGTACAGACGCCTATCACCTGACGCGTGATGCGCATGGCTTTCACCTGGAATTTACGGATGCCGGCATAAACTACCTAAAGAACCATTTAACCCGTGATTCGCGCGGACGAGATGGTTATGGGGTGCGTAAAATACGACAACTTTACGGTAGAGCCCGAGCAGAGGCAAGACGGCAGCCGACGCATCAAGAACTTTTTGGGGTATAATACAAATTAATTAGTAAAAGGGAGTGGGAATATGAACATTGATGAACTGCAGGCACTGCGCGAAGAAATTTTAGCCGACGTAACACCGCTAGTGGTTGACGATAGTCCAAACGGACCTGATAAATTTGCTTTACTGCTTCGCTTGATTCAATCTGGTAGAGCTTCAGGCGATGTTTACAAAAAAGCCTACGCTAGCGCAAAAGAGATTCAAGATACCGGCGAACGTCTTGACGCGCTGATGTCGCTATTAGATGAAATAGATGTTGATATTGATCAGCAAACCGATAGTGAAGAACCAGAGCCAGCCAACGGCACACCGACCCAAGAAGCCGCCCAAGCGATGAACGCAGGCCCGGACGATCAACAACAATGATATAATTATCATCGAGGAGAAGGTTAATGTATCAACTTGATGACAAATTCTTAGATGACCTAGGGCTTGGCGGTTTACCCGAGGAGCAAAAACAGCCCTTCCTGCAGCATATTTATAATGAGCTTGAGCTGCGCGTGGGGACGCGTTTGTCGGACGGCTTAACCGACGAGCAGCTGGACGAATTTGAGGCTATTATCGACCACAAAGATGAGGTGGTTAACCCGTGGGTTCAGCAGCACATACCCGATTACGCGCAACATGAGGCGTTTGCGCGCTTAGTTGAAGAACTTAAGATTCCGGCCGATAGCCCGCACGCCAAGGCTGAATATGCCGCTACGCGTTGGCTAGAATTAAATCGTCCCAACTATCGACAGGTTGTTAATGAAACGCTCGAAGAATTGAAACGTGAAATCGTTAGCAACCGTGACACAATCCTAGGCGCTCAAGCCTGATAACCGTTCAGAAAATCAGTTTTAGTCATGCGACGACCGCTCGGGCCGATTAGTTCGTCGATACTCAAAAATAGGCCGTCTTTGCAGGCTAAATCTAGCAAACTAGTGCCGGTTGTACTGACGTGGGCACTGGTGGCGATGAGTTCGCGGGACCCGACTTTAAAGTGGCTTTTGGGATAGTTAAGATGAGCGCGCACGATTCTTTCGGCCTCGGCAGCGGTCACGGTGGCGGGATTTAATTGGCCAGCCTCTTTAGTGATTAGGTGAGTGTATGTGGCTGCCGATTCGTCTTGGTCGACAGGGCTCAGGGCTCCGCTCAAAATGTCAGGTAAAACATGGATTAATAAGTCGGCCCCGAATTCGGCCAATTGGCCGTATAATTCCGGCCTGGTTTCATGACCGGTTAGGGCATAGGCTTCTTGGGCATAAAGTGGGCCGGCATCCATGGCGGCGACTAATCTAATAATCGACACACCAGTTTGCTGGTCGCCGTTTATAATAGCGGCTTCGATTGGTGATGGTCCGCGGTATTTTGGTAGCAGCGACGGGTGAACATTTATAATACCAGGGGTAAATAAATCTAGAATGGGGTCGGGAATAATCTTACCATAACTTGCTAGCACGCCAACGACTGGCTGCAGGGCAGTAATTTTACTGGCCACGTCAACTAATTTATTGGGCTGCCAGACGGGAATATTGTGGCGGTTAGCCGTTTTCTTAACAGCTGGTTCAACTAGCTGGTGGCCGCGTCCACGCAAACTGTCGGGCTTGGTTATAACAGCTGCGATATGGTAGCCGTTCATAATTAAAGTATTCAGACTTGCGGCACTAAAATCCTCAGTCCCAAAGAATATGATTGTCTTTGACGTGCTCATAATAATCTAGAGGTTGCAGCTCGCCTTTCTCGTCGAGGGTAAAGAATGAATCTTCATCGTTTTTAATATGATCGATAAAAACGATACCGTGCGTATGGTCGATTTCGTGTTGCAAAACACGTGCCAGAAAGCCATCGGCTTTGAAACGTATTTCTTCGCCATCTATGCTTAGTGCTTTTACTCTAACTTTACTGTAGCGCGGCACGTAACCGTAAATATTGCTGACGCTTAGGCAACCTTCGTAATCATAGGTCTGCTCGCCCTCGTATTTGACGATTTCGGGATTGATCAGGGCAGTAAAAGCCTCGTTATCTTTATCGTCAAAATCGCTCCGCACAATAATAACACGCTCCAACTTATCGACCTGGACAGCGGCCAGGGCAGCGCTAATCTCGTGTGGGCGAGAATGCTCCCAGTCAACAGCAGCGTCGATCATGTCGGCAATTAAAGCGCGGGTTTCGTCGGAGATCTCAAAAATGCGCTTCGATTTCTGGCGTAGGTGCGGATTTGGTAGGGTTATGATATCATCTTTAGTCACTGCAAACATTATAACACAGGGGTGAACTAGAGTAGACTAGTCGGATCAAGTTCATATTGCCAATTTGCTGGTGGCAATTTATTAACTAAATCAGTCAGGTATTCGCGTCGCGGGCTTTTTAAGACCAACTGCCAACGGTAGGTGCCGTGTAGTCTTTCGTAAAACGATGGCGTCGGTCCAAGAATCTGAACCTGAGGATTGGCCTGCTGTTTTAGCTGTTTGGCTAGCTCTTTACTGGCCCGGATTGCGCCAGCCTCGGTCTTATAAACGGCCGTCAATTTCATTAAGTGTACGAATGGCGGAAAATGCGCTTTGGCGCGTTCGGCTAAAACGTAATTATAAAAAGCTTCATAATTTTGAGCTAAGCCGTACACGACGCTTGGGTGTGTTGGCTGATATGACTGAACAATGACATTTGTCGGCAGGGCACTGCGGCCAACTCGTCCGACAACCTGGCTCAGTAGCTGAAAAGCGCGTTCGCTGGCGCCAAAGTCGGGCAACGCCAGGCCGCTGTCGGCTTGGATGACGCCCACGGTATTAAGTCTTGGTAGGTCTAGCCCTTTGGCCACTACCTGCGTGCCGATGGCGATATCAATCTCGCCTTTATAAAGCTGCTCGTAGAGCTTATCAAGGCTTTTGTCGGATTCGGTATCAGAGTCAAAACGGGCGATTTTTGCCTGAGTAAATATTTTGTTCAATTCTGCCTCAATCAGCTTAGTGCCGATGCCTTTATGGATAATATCAACCGATGAACAAACCGGGCATGATTTAGGCACCGGTTGGCTGAAGCCGCAAATATGGCAGCTTAGGCTATAGCTATCGCTGTGCAAAGTCAGTGGCACGAAGCAATTCGGACACAGGGCCGTCCAGCCGCAGTTTTCACACAGGGTTGTTGCGGCGCTACCACGTCGGTTGTGAAAAATAAGTGTTTGACGGTGTTCGGCAAGATTAGCTTCAATCGATGACAATAGATTATTGGACAAAAAACGATGACGCTTAAAATTGTGGCGTTTGGTCATATCAACCAATTCGATAGTTGGTGCAGCGGCGTCCTTGCGAGCACGTTCGGCTAGCTTAAGAATCGGACGGCCGGTTTGTTCAGCCAGGTAACGATCAACCACTGCTGGTGTGGCGCTACCAAAGACTACCTTTGCTTTTGCAAAACGGCCTAACATAGTGGCGGCGCGCAGGGCCGAATAGCGCGGCGCCTGTTCTTGCTTAAAGCTTGGCTCGTGGGCCTCATCGATAACAATCAGGCCTAAGTTTTTAAGCGGTGAGAATAGCGCCGAACGGGGGCCAATGACAAGCTGCGGCGTGGTGGCGTTAAGAGCCTGCTGCCAAGCTAGGTGACGTTCGGCCTCGCCGGCACGCGAGTGGGTAACAATTATGTCTTGGAAAAATTGCGCAAAGTCAGCGATTATTTGCGTGGTTAAAGCGATTTCTGGCACCAAGATAATAACTGACTTACCGCTATCAATCGCGCGTTTTGCTAGTTCAATATAGATTGCCGTTTTACCAGATCCGGTGACGCCTTGCAACAAAAAAGTACCAGCTTCCGATGAGTCGATTTTGGCGATAACTGCCGCTTGATCATCGTTGAATACGAAACTTGTTCTGTCGCGCTCAACCGGTACGTTCTTACGGCTGCTAACGCGGCGTTTAACAGTTAAGCCGCGCGGTAAAACAGTCTGCAACACACTAGCTAGAGGCGTTTTATAATAATCTCTCAGCCACTGGCTTAGTTTAACCGTGGCGAGCGGCAAGGGTTGGGGCTCAATAATCGATAAGATTGGTTTAGTTGTATAACTTGGCGGGTCGACTTTTCTTATCACCATGCCGGTCAGCTTTTTCTTGCCGACCTCAACTAAAACGAGTTGGCCGATCTTTAACGGCGTTTCGTAGTTATAGGTAAAACTGTCGGTCCCAGAGCGAATAATCTGATTTGGCGCCACCTCGTAGTAGTACATAAGTTTAGTATACTCGACGCCGAGCAAGTCTGCCTGTATGATATAAACATATGCTTTATTTTGAGAGTCGCGCTCAGGCTGGCCAAATTTTAGCCGCCGAATTAGTCGGACGGTATCGTTATGAGAACTGTGCGGTCGTTGCGCTAAATGACGGTGCTGTTTTGGTTGGTGAGCAGATTGCCGCCGCCTTGCATTGCATCTTGACGCTTTTGCTAGTAGAAGACATTCCAGTGCCGGGTGAGCAGGAAAGTTTTGGCGGCATATCCCAGGACGGCGATTTTACGTATAGTAGCGATCTGTCGGAGGGCGAACGCGATGAATACACTGAAGAGTTTCACGGTTACTTGGAAGAAAAAAAGCTCGAGGCCTTTCAGCGTATCAACCGTCTGGTTGGTGATGGCGGTTTAATTAGTCACGAAATGCTGCGCGACCGAGTTGTGATTTTGGTCTCAGACGGCATTGATAGTACTACGGTCATGGATGTGGCTAACGAGTTTTTAAAGCCAATTCGAATTCAGAAGTTAGTTGTTGCTGCGCCGGTTGCCTCGGTCTCGGTAGTCGATACACTGCACATAGTGGCCGATGAGCTACATATCCTTGATGTTAAAGAAAATTACATGGGTGTCAATCACTACTACGACCACAATGATGTGCCGTCGCACGAAGAGACGATTGCCAAAATCAATCAAATTATATTGAATTGGCGTTGACCTAACTAGTAAAAAAAGTGTAGAATAAAAATCAACAGACGAGGCAGTGAGCGTAAAAAGGGGAGACATGTTAGACGTTTTTATCACATCTCGGGTGCGGCGTAAGATTGTAGTGGTCTATGCCAAATATCCTGACTTCAGGACCCACGTTAGAGGTTTGGCGAAACTCATTAAAGAGGATCCGGGCAATATTCAGCGTGAATTGAAGCGCCTTGAAAAAGTCGGTTTTTTACTTAGCGAAAAGCAGGGTAACACCAAAATCTACGCGACTAACAAGCAATTCCCAATCTTTAAAGAGCTGCAAAGCATCGTGATTAAGTCGCAACAGCACTCGGCTCGTCCAAAACGCGGCTCGTCCGACATTGCCTAATGTCACCATTGTTTGAACAAATTCTGAAGGCTCGTCATATTTCGCCCGCCGAACAGGCGGATTTTTTAGCACCTGATTATAACAAAACACACGACCCGTTTTTATTGCCAGACATGGCAAAGGCGGTCGAGCGACTGGTGGTTGCCCGTCAGCAGCAAGAAAAAATTACGATTTATGGCGATTATGATATCGACGGCTTAACTGCTACAACCGTGCTGCTAGACGCGCTTGAAGCGTTTGGTTTTAAAAACGTGGAAACCTATATTCCAAATCGTTTTGTCGAAGGTTACGGCTTAACGCTCGAGGCGGTTGAAAAAATTGCCGCTACCGGTTGCCAGCTAATTATTACAGTCGACTGCGGCAGCCTAAGTGAGGCCGAGATCAAACTAGCCAAGAAGCTTGGCCTGGACGTGATTGTGACCGACCATCACAATGTCGCGCCCAAGCAACCGCCGGCCGTAGCCGTCATTAATCCAAAACGTATCTACACTGAATACGCCGAAGAGTTTGACGATAAGCTACGACTAAAAGCCGGCTCTAAACTGCAGGGTAAGATTTACCCATTTGTCGATCTAGCCGGTGTGGGCGTGGCATTTAAGCTGGTTCAGGCCCTGCAAGCCAAGCTTGACGGTTTGGTGCCTGGCAGCGAAAAATGGCTGCTCGATTTAGTAGCTTTAGGTACGGTTTGTGATGTTGTGACGCTGGTCGACGAGAACCGCCTATTTGTTTACTACGGCCTGAAGGTGCTAGCTAAAACCAGGCGCCCCGGTCTTAGGGCTTTGATGGCCGTGTCGGGCGTTGAACCGGCGGCCATTAACGCTAGGCACCTAGGTTTTGCCTTGGGGCCGCGTATGAATGCCGCTGGCCGGCTAGAGACCGCCCGGCACGCCCTTGATATGCTGCGGGCTACCGACGGCATGGTGGCGCTTGAGAAGGCCCAAATGCTCAATGATTTTAACCGCAATCGACGCGCCGAACAGGACACGATTTTTAAAGCCGCCATTATCCAGGCCGAACAGCTAGTGGCCGATCCGGTTTTGGTGGTTAGTCACCCCGATTGGAATCACGGTATCATTGGGATTGTCGCAGCTAAATTACTCGAAAAATATAAAAAGCCAACTTTTGTGTTGCAGGAACTAGGTGACGAGGCCAAGGGCTCGGCTCGTAGCTACGGCGGTTTTAGCGCCGCCGATGCCATACGGGCGGCCGATGATTTAATTATTAAAGGCGGCGGCCACAAATTAGCGGCCGGCGTGACGTTATCGACGGCTAACATTGCTGCTTTTCGGCAGAGGGTCAACGATTTCTATCGGTCGCAAAACTTGGTCAACCAGGCCGAATTATTGCTGCCCCGGGCCGACGCCGAAGCTAAACTTAGCGACTTAACCGAAGCGCTAATTGATGAGATTGCTCAGCTAGAACCGTTTGGCAGCGGCAACCGGCAACCAGTTTTTATTAGCGACAAACTAACCGTCGCTAGCCGGCGAGCTATGGGCAGTGATGGCCAGCACATCAAATTAGAACTAGCCGATGCTGAGGGCAAAACCTTGCAGTTTTTAGCATTTAGTGCGCCGCCGTATTTCTTTGTTGAGCCGGGTGAAACGGTTAAGGTTTGGTATGAAATTGGTATCAACGAATGGCAGGGCCACCGTTCGGTTGAAGGTAGGCTGTTGCATCTCGAAATAACTGGTTAAATAAATTAAGAATCGCAGATCGGGTGAGCTGGGGCTAGAGCCGAGGATTGAGCAGTTGTACGGTGTTGCACTTGCTGCCTCGCCGCTAGCGACGATGAAGCAAGAGGTGAGCGCAACTACGCTTAGGATGTTCTGTGCGGCTGACCAACGTAGGTTCGCTGTCGCGGACGCACGGTCACATTGTAACACTGGGTTTTAGCTTAAGCGACAATTGAACTGATTAAAATAATAATGTTAGAATTGGCTCATGAATAAGAAAAACTCTCAAAAAACAATGGTCACATGGCTCATCTTAGTGTCCATAGTCGCAGCGTTTGGCGTCGCGACGTCGTTTTATTTTAGAGCACAGCTTATCGACGGCCAAAACACCCTCGAAAATCAAATAGGTAACTTGCAAATTAAAAATGAGCGCATACTTTTCTGCTACCAAAACCAAGTGCCAAATTGCGACGATGCCTCGATTAAAACGTGGAATACCGCTCATCCAGCGGATGCCTTCAACCTAAACGCGCATTATTAGAAATAATATATCCTGACCGCGAATTGCGTCTTGTGTGGCTTTAGCTGCGCTTAAAAAGCGTCGATAACTTAATCGCTTGTGAATACTCCAGTGCCCCAAGCCTAAAGGCTCGCACTGCCACCCAAATACTGACCAGCATAAAGATGCCCATGGTTCCAAGTGCCAGCCAGGATTCGGCTAGGCTCATATTACCGACGGCATTCCGAATTAGCGTAATAACTGGCGAAGTTAGCGGGAAGAATGTCAAGAAGTGAACAATTGAATTGCCCGGATCGGTGACGATTGTTGTGATGAAATAAAACGGAATGAAAGCGCCGATGAAAAAGACCGACGAATAGTTATTGGCTTCTTTGGCTGAGGTGGTAGCTGCCGCTGCGGTAGTCATGAAACCGGCGAACATCAAGAAACCAATAATCAAATAGCTTATACCAAAGAACATCGGCCAGAAGTGGAAGCTGATTTTATCAATTGCCAGGCCAAACGGCAGGGCAATGTTATTGCCGGTTTTAACCATTACTAAATAGCCAATTACTGCCAGTAATGCAAAAAACAGTACTTGAGTGAGTGATACCAGGCTGACGGCTAATAACTTACCAACAATTAAACTGCGCGGCTTAACGTAGGTCAGGACCATTTCCATGGAGCGGTTTTCTTTTTCTTCACTAACGCTCGTTAACATATAGCTAACCGAAAAAGCGAAGATGATATAGAACAAGACAATCAATAAACCAGGGGCGATGTAATCGTTGAAACCGCCAGTGACGACGCCGTTTTTGAACATTGTAATATCACCTGTGGCGCCGGTTTGGGCCAGGGCGATAATTTGTGGCGAGCCGAGCGGCAAAAACAGACTGGTTTTTAGTAAATTGTCAGCCAGGGTTGTAACACCGCTCAGTTTGGTAAAGTCAGTGCTAGTTAAGTAGATTTGGTACTGACGACCGGTAGCTAAATCTTTAGGGTAGACGATCAAGGCTTCAAGCTTGCCGGTGCGTACTTGGTCGCGCAGGCTGGCAAACTGGTCGGTGGGCGCCAGCTGCAGTTTACTGGCCGTAACCACATGGTGATTAATTAGTCCGCTATTATCAATAATTGCGACATTGTGCAGTGACTTAACAACCTCGGCTACATGCTGGCTGCTTGATTGGTTACCGATGACCGTCAGGCCAATAACCGCCGCCATCAGCAACGGAATAGCAATCATGACAATCCAAAAGCTTGGCTGCAGAATAATTGTTAGGTATTCGTGGCGAATAATATGACGTAATTTATGCATGGGTGACCTCGCTGCTTTTTTCGTTGTAGATTGACACAAAAACATCCTCAATTGACTTAGACTGGAACTGCTTTTTCACTTCGGCGACACTGCCATAAGCGCGGGCCTCGCCATCCTTAAGAATCAGTAGTTGATCGGCCAAGCGTTCGACCTCTTCCATGAGGTGTGTGATGTAAATCACGGCGGTGCCTTGCTGCTTTAATTCATCGACAATGTCGAGCAGCAGCTTGCGATTCATCGGGTCGAGGCCTTTGGTCGGTTCGTCAAGAACCAGTAGCTTAGGGTCGCCCATAATAGCTACGCCAAGCTGGATCTTCTGTTGTTGGCCGCCAGACAGTTTTTTGATTTTCAAATTAGCTTTATCGGCTAGCTCAACGCGCTCTAAGTAGGCGAGTGAAAACTGTCGAGCTGTCTCATGCTCCATGCCTTTGAGTTCACCGAAGTAAATCATCGTATCAAGAACTTTAGCGCGGGTGTACAGACCTCGCTCCTCTGGCAGGTAGCCAACGATGGCGGCTGTGTCGGGCGTTAAACTCTTGCCGTTAACCAGTAGCTCGCCGCCGCTTGGCTCGTAAATTCCCAGCAGTGTACGTACGGTACTAGTTTTACCAGAACCGTTGGAGCCTAGAAAAGCAAAAACCTCACCAGGGAACACGTCGAAACTTAAGTTTTTAATAATTAACTTGCCACCAAGTGTTAGGCTAAAATCTTTTATTGAGACAATCGGTTTTTTCATCTTAACATTAGTATAACACCAGGAAATGCACGACTCAGTGACTTTAGGCGCTTATATCTTGCAAGGCCGTCCGACATCTGTTACAATAGTCGACGATATGGTATTAGTAACACGTAAAGACGAACGCGAGGCGAACGAGAACATCATTCGCCGTTTTAACCGCAAAGTTTTGCAGAGTGGTGTGCTGGCCGAAGCTAAAGCTTCAATGCGCTTCAGCAAGCCAATCTCAAAGCCTGAGCGCCGTGCCAAAGCGATTATTCGCAAAGAGCGCAAAGCCGACAAACTAAACAAGGCCCGTTTGGGACTACGCTAGTTCATGGCCGAGCTCAAGTCAAAACTTGAAAACGATTTAAAAGCCGCTCTTCTGGGCGGCGATCGTTTTAAGGGTGATGTTTTGAGGAACTTTAAGGCTGCCATTCTTAACGAAGAAGTTGCCACCGGCGCCCGAGATACGGGCCTAGCCGACGAAGAAATCGAAAAACTGCTGGCCCGCGAAGTTAAAAAGCGCGCTGAAAGTGCTAGTTTGTATGATCAGGCCGGCCGCCCAGAGCTAGCCGATAACGAACGCCGCGAATCGCAAATTTTAGCGACTTATTTGCCAACTCAATTAAGCGAAGACGAGATTAAGTCGGTCATTGCTAAAAAAACCGCTGAACTTGGTTTAAGTGGTCCGGCAGCGATGGGCCAGCTGATTGGAGCTGTTAAAAAAGAACTTGGTACTAGTGCTGACGGTGCAACCGTTGCCAAACTTGTTCGTGAAGCGTTACAGTAAAAACATAAAAATTCGAGGAGCAATATGATTCTATTCTTTGGTCCGGCTGGTGCCGGTAAAAGCGTGCAAGGGCAAATTCTAGCCGCCCGGTTTGGTTGGCGCTGGTTGAGCGCCGGTCAGCTACTGCGTGATACGCGCGACCCTAGCCTAATTGCCGAAATGCAAACTGGTAAACTACTTGAGCATGACAAAGTTAATGCCATTATTGGCGATGCCTTGCAACGGGCTAGTAACATCGACAGTGTCGTTTTAGATGGTTTTCCGCGCGCGGTCGAACAGGCTAAGTGGCTGGTTGAAAATCAACCGACCCATGGCCGATCGATCAGCCTAGTCGTCGTGCTGGAAGTGCCGCGCGATGAATTGTTGAAACGTTTGGCCCTGCGTGGCCGAGCCGACGACCAGCCGGAAACAATCGATGAACGCCTGAAAGTCTATCACCAAGAAATTTATCCCTTGCTAGGTTATCTAACCGATCAAAGTGTAGCAATTGTTCATATCGACGGTGAAGGTACGGTTGGTCAAGTGCATGATCGGATTGTTGACGAACTAGTCTCGCGGGGACTGGCAAAAGCATGATTGGGCCAGTCAAGACAGCGGCTGAAATTGAAGCTATGCGCGAAGGTGGTAGGCTTTTAGCTACAATCTTAGACAGTGTCCGTAACTACACAACTATCGGCATGACCGGACTAGACGTCGATGCTTTTACGGCTAAAGAAATTAAGGCGCTGGGAGCTGAAATTACATATCAAACGGCCGAGGTTATGTTTCCGGGGGCGATTTGTATTTCGATTAACGACCAAATTGTCCACGGTATACCTAGCGACTATA
The DNA here is from genome assembly GCA_027451185.1 of Candidatus Saccharimonadota bacterium. Classification (GTDB taxonomy): domain Bacteria; phylum Patescibacteriota; class Saccharimonadia; order Saccharimonadales; family Saccharimonadaceae; genus DAIDJW01. Next base: position 7,094 of record DAIDJW010000006.1, on the reverse strand, counting down.
TCTTTGAAAAAGGTGATGTGGTTAGTTTTGATTTAGTTATTACCTACAAAGGCATGAAAACTGACAGCGCCTTTACGATGGTGGTTGGCGAACAGCCTAGCGGTAGTAAAAAGCATTTGCTGAATGTCACCGAACGCAGCCTATATGCCGGCATTGATGCCATCAAGGGTCCCACCCGGGTGGGTGATATCGGCGCGGCTGTCGAAGACGTTCTTAAAAAAGGCAAATTGGGTATCATTCGCGACCTAGTTGGTCATGGCGTCGGCCACCAGATGCACCAGCCACCCGATGTACCGAACTGGGGTCGCAAAGGAACTGGTCCACTCCTGGGTGTTGGCGATACAATTGCGATTGAACCGATGGCGACACTTGGTGGTGAGCGTATCAAACAAGAAGCTGACGGCTGGACGATTAGTACCCGCGACGGTAGTCTGGCGGCCCACTTTGAGCACACAGTCTTGATTACTGAGTCGGGTGTGGAAATCTTAACCAAGCTTTAACGGCCGAACCTTTGCAACCAGCGCCGTAAGCGTTATACTTGGTCTTATGCAAGAAGTATCCAGGTATGCTGTTGGTATTGATGTAGGTACCACAACAGTCCGAGCAGTCGTAAGTCATATCGACGCCTCAACCGGTACGCCAACTATTGTTGGTGTTGGTCGGGCGCTTAACAGCGGCATGCGCAAAGGCATGGTCGTTAATTTAGCCGGTCCAGGCAAAGCGATTGACGAGGCGCTGGGCGAGGCCGAGCGAATGAGTGGCTATCAGGTTGATCGCGCCACCGTCAGTATTAATGGTTCGCACATCTTAAGTACGCGTACCGATGGCATGATTGCCGTTGGCGCTCTGGACCACGAAATTAATCACGAAGATTTGGCCCGGATTGAAGAAGTGGCAACGCTTGGTAAAATACCGGCCAATCGTGAAATCTTAGATATCGTGCCGCACGCTTATCGGCTGGACGGTCAAGACAATATCAAGGACCCACTGGGGATGACGGGCACGCGGCTTGAGATTGATGCGCTAGTTGTATCGGCTCTCACACCCCATCTGGCAAATCTGCAGCGTACCGTTGAGGCCGCTCAAGTTGCGCCGCATTCAATTGTGGCGTCGGGTGTAGCGGCGGCGCGCGCCGTCCTGGGCGAGCAGCAAATGGAAAATGGTGTTGCCTTGATTGATATTGGCGGGGCCACAACTAATGTGGCGCTATATGAAGAAGGCGATTTGCAGTATGCAGCAGTTATTCCGCTCGGCGGCGCCAATATTACCAATGACCTGGCAATTGGCCTAAAAACTGATCCTGAAATTGCCGAAAAAGTAAAACTGAATCACGCCTCGGCGATTGATCGAGCAAATGAGCAGGTGACCGTCAAACAGGGTGGTGAAACTTATAATTTTGATACTCAAGATATTGATGAAATTGTTGAAGCGCGCTTGGAAGAGATTTTCGAAGCCATTCAGCGCGAACTTAAAAAGGCCGGTCGAGCCGGTAAACTGCCAAGCGGCGTTGTCTTAACTGGCGGCTCGGCGCATCTAAAAGGTTTAGCTGATTATGCCAAGAACTATTTAGGTCTTGCGGCGCGTATTGGCAAGCCAAGTGGTTACGGCGGTGTAGCGGACGATATTGACCAGCCGCAATTCGCGACCGCTATTGGCCTAATGCTTATCGATGCGTCCGGCACGCATCTGCCAATTGACGATGGTCACAAAAAAGTTAAATTACCGAACGTGAATCTCAAAAAAACCAGTTCTCGAATCGCTAAGTTTCTTAGGGGTTTCAAGGCGTAGCGTTTTTAGCGTTCAGTGGTATACTAAGTTACAAGAAGTCTATGAGAGGGAGCAAGATTGATGCCTGAAGTAAAACCAAGCGACATACAGACCTTTGCAAGCATTAAAGTAGTCGGTGTTGGTGGTGCCGGTGGATCGGCCGTTAATCGCATGAAAGATGCCGGCTTATCCGGTGTGCAATTTATTGCCATGAATACCGATGCCCAGGCCCTTCATAACTCAAAAGCCGACATTAAAATTCATCTTGGCCACAACACAACCGGCGGCCTAGGTGCTGGCGCCGACCCATCGGTGGGCGAAGCTGCCGCTAATGAATCGCGTGAAGAAATTAAAGACGCCTTGACTGGCGCTGACATGGTTTTTGTAACCATTGGCGCTGGTGGCGGTACCGGTAGTGGTGCTGGTTACATCGTCGCTGAAGTTGCTCAAGAACTGGGTATTTTAACAGTTGGCGTGGCAACTAAGCCGTTTAGTTTTGAAGGCGAAAAGCGCCGCCAAAATGCCGAGTGGGCAATTAATCAACTTGGCCGAACGGTCGATACTTTAATTACGATTCCAAATGACCGTTTGCTGCAAACTATCGACCGCCGTACGCCGCTGCTTGAGACCTTTAAGATTGCCGACGATGTTTTGCGTCAAGGCGTGCAAGGCATTTCTGAGTTAATTACTGAACACGGTCTCATTAACCTCGACTTTGCTGACGTGCGGGCAATCATGAGCCACGCCGGCTCAGCCCTTATGGGTATTGGTCGGGCGAGTGGTGATAACCGTGCCGCTCAGGCCGCTCAACAGGCCATTGAATCGCCGCTGATCGAAGTTTCGATTGATGGTGCTAAGGGCGTATTGTTCAACGTTACCGGTGGCTACGACATGAGTATGAGTGAAATCCAAGAGGCCGCCGAGATTATTACCAGCGCCGTGTCGCCAGATGCCAATATTATCTTTGGCGCAACCCTGAAGCCAGACCTAGAAGATGAGCTGATTATTACAGTTATTGCCACTGGTTTTGACTCGGCCTACTACCACCAAGATCAAGCCGTCGAAGAGGCGGTGAAAGAAGAGTCATCAGTGCCAAAAATGGACCTGTCTACGGCTATCGATTTGACCCTTGACCAAAGTGAGGCTGCCGCGGCCTTTAACGAAGAGCCAACGCACGATATCTGGAACCAACCAGCTGATGAGGAAGACGAGTCGGACACGCCGGCCTTTCTGCGTCGCCGTAAAAAGCATAAGAAATCAAACGAGGATTAATAATGGCAAATTTCAACATTGGCGATAGTCGTGTAATCGAGTCGCGTGAAGTTGGCGATGGCATGACGATCCGCCGTCGTCGCGAGGCTTCCGATGGTCGTCGGTTTACTACCTATGAACGAGTCGAAAAGCCTAACCTCGCCGTCATTAAAAAGAGCGGCGCGCGTGAGCTATACGACCGCGAAAAGCTGGCGACCGCTATCGAGCGATCGGTTGGTAAGTTCTTTACGTCGGAAGTTGAAGTCGAAGAAATGATTAACGATATCGAAGAGCGACTATATGCACTTGGTGAGAGTGAGATTACCTCACGCCAGATTGGTGAAGTGGTACTCGATGAGCTCGCCAAGCGCAACGAAGTGGCTTTTGTCCGTTTTGCTAGCGTGTTTCATGAATTTAAAACACTCGATGACTTTGTGCGGATTTTAGAACAACGACTCGACGCCAAAAAACATAACGAGCAGGCGGTCTAAGGTGCGGGTTGTATTAGTTTACAAAGAGCAAACTGACTATGCGCGCGATGTTGCAACATTTTTGCGCGACTTTAGTACTCAAACTGGTCACACTATCGAGACGATTGATCCTGATTCACCTGCAGGTATTGATTTTTGTACAGCCTATGACATCGTTGAGTACCCAACCTTAATTGCTATTGCCGACGACGGATCGATGCAAAACACGTGGTCCGGTTTACCGCTACCAACCGTAATGGAGATCAGTTTTTATGTCTAGCCCAGCTCAGCGCTTAAAAGAATACTTTACGCACCAAGACGCTCGTATTCGCGACAATCGTTGGATTTTCTTGAGCATGTTAATCGGTGCGTTACTGAGCCTAACATCCGCTTTTGTGTTGTCGAACGAGGCTGTGACGATTGCCGCTAATCCGCACGCAACCTTAAGTTGTAGCATCAACATTGTATTAAACTGCGCTACTGTCGCTAAGGACCCATCGGCGCACATGTTTGGCTTTCCAAACAGCTTCTTGGGGCTTATTGCTGAGCCGGTGGTGATTACCGTTGCCGTGGCCGGGCTAGCCGGTATTAAGTTTCCGCGCAAGTTTATGTTCGCCGCCCAAATTTGTTACACGCTTGGGTTTATGTTTGCGATCCTGCTATTTTGTATTAGCTTCTTTATTATTCAGGCGCTATGTCCATGGTGTCTGTTAGTGACGCTTTCGACATCGTTCGTCTTCGCGTCGATGACGCGCTATAACATTCGCGAAGGCAATCTATATTTGCCGGCCAAAATAGAGAAGCGGTGGCGTAAATTTATTGAAAAAGATTACGACAAGTTGGCGCTGTATAGCTTTGTGGCACTGTTAATCGTTATGATTTTGGTCAAATACGGCGGCGGGCTGTTCGCTTAAATCTGGCGACGTAATCTCACCCTCGCAAGGGCACACTTTTTAAATAAACCTCCACCGGAGGTTTATTTAAGCGTTTGGCTGAAATCGGTTGCAGAACCGATTTCACAATCCCTTGCTTGGGTGAGATTCCGTCGCCAGGCCAACCCAAACATCTGACGAGAGGCTGCAGAATCGGTTTAAAACCGATTCTGGCCGAACGCTTGATTAGACCTCAAGGAGGTCTAATCAAAAAGAGTACTCTAGGAAGATGTTTGGGTTGGTCTGATTGCGAACCATGCTCAAGTAAGTTATAATCTGTTTTAGAAACGTTCGAGTCGCTATCAACGACGAGTTTCGGGAAGAAATGGTATTGTAATGCCTACAACACTACGGTAGAACCCGACGGACCACTCCGTAAAGTGAACTAAGTGCTAAAAGAATCACCTCTTTTGGAAGTCAGATGGTACCGCCCTATACAGGGGTTCTGACAGCTAAAAGAAGTGATTTTTTGTTTTTTAAAGAAAGGACGACCATGAAATTTCAAGCAGGTAAGCGCCGCAAAGCCATCGAATACGAAAAAGCCCTGGTTCAGTACTGGAAAGATAATAAGACGTTTGAGAAATCAATTGAGCAGCGCCCGGCCGACAACGCCTACGTGTTTTACGACGGGCCGCCATTTATTTCGGGTGTGCCACACCACGGAACGCTTCTTAGCTCGATTGTAAAAGACGCCGTGCCGCGCTATCAAACCATGAAAGGCAAGCGGGTTGAGCGAGTATGGGGTTGGGACGCTCATGGTTTGCCAGCCGAACGTTATACCGAAAAGAAGCTCGGCATTCATAGCCGCAAAGAGGTTTTGGAATACGGACTCGAGAAATACATTAACGCCACCCGCGAAAACATGCTGGAAACTTCGAGTGCCTGGGAAGAGGTGATTGACCGAGTTGGCCGCTGGGTTGACTTTAAGGGCGCCTACAAAACCATGGATAAAAATTACATGGAATCGATTTGGTGGGCCTTTAAAACTTTGTACGAAAAAGGCAAGATTTACGAAGGCGAAAAAGTTCTGATGTACTGTACGCTCGACGGTACACCGCTGTCGAAAGCCGAAGTTACCATGGATTCGGGCGCTTACCAAGATGTGACCGACCCAAGTGTTTATGTAAAATTTCCTGTATATTTGGCAAACCCGCGGGTTGAAGATGGCTACAATAATCCGCCAGACGCTTTCTTACTGGCCTGGACAACCACGCCGTGGACACTGCCGGCCAATACGGCCCTAGCGGTCAACCCCGGCATGGATTATGTCGAAGTGCTCTACATGGGCGAGAAGCTTATTATGGCCAAAGAGCTTGTCGAAAAGGTCATGACAGACGAAAAGCATCAGCCGCTCTCATATAAACTGGGACGCGGATTTAAAGGCAGTGAGTTAGTTGGCCTAACATATCAGCCGCTCCTTGGAATCGACCGTGGTGAAAACGCCCACAAGGTTTGGGCGGCCGATTACGTTTCGAATGAAGACGGTACTGGTATCGTCCACTTGGCGCCAGCTTATGGTGAAGAAGACTTCGAGTTAGCCAAGCAGAATGGCATTCCGGCCGTCCACGTGATCGACCAGAACGGTTTTTATACCGAGAGCGACTGGAAAGGGCAAAATGTTTGGGAAGCCAACAAGCCGATTGCTAAAGATTTGCACGAGCGGGGAGTTGTCTGGAAAATTGACTACATTCGCCACAGCTATCCGCACTGTCACCGTTGTGGCACGCGTTTGATGTACCGCGCCCACCCAAGTTGGTTTGTAAATATCGCCGACCAACGCGAGCTTATGCTTGAAAAGAACGAACCAATTAATTGGTTTCCAGAGCATGTTAAGCATGGTCGTTTTGAAAAAAATATCGAGCAAGCACCCGATTGGAATATTTCGCGCGACCGCTTTTGGGCCACCGCTATGCCGGTTTGGAAAAGTCCAACCGGCAAGGTCAAAGTCGTTGGCAGTTATGCCGAGCTCAAAGAATTATCAGGGGTTGAACTCGACGATTACCACCGTCCATGGATTGACGAAGTCGTTTTCGACTTGGACGGCGAAACTTACACGCGCATCGACAAGGTCATGGACAGTTGGTTCGAAGCCGGTTCAATGCCGTTTGCCCAGTTCCACTATCCGTTTGAAAACGTCGAAAAACTTGAAAAGAATTTTCCGGGTGACTTTATTGTTGAATACATCGGTCAAGTCCGCGCCTGGTTTTATTACATGCACGCCATGAGCATTGCTTTGTTCGGCACCAACAGTTTCAAAAACGTTATAGTGACTGGTAATGTTGCCGGCAATGACGGCCGCAAGATGAGTAAAAGCTACGGCAATTACACCGATCCAAACGAGTTAATGGACAAGTTTTCGGCCGATAGTCTGCGCTTTTTGCTGCTGAGCTCACCGCTACTGAACGGTGAAGATTTTGCCCTGCAGGATAAAGAAGTTGGTGACGTTGCCCGCAAGCTCCCTCGCCTTGGGGACTTGACGGAGGAAGGCGTAGAATCTTTCATCGGCATATTTTTCCGGAGTGGTGACCCAGATGAGCAGATCCAGGTGTTCCAGGAATTGCAGGACCTGTTCCCGATGGGCGGTAAGTAAACTGTCGAAGTCGGGGAGGTCGCAGAGGAGGATATGGCGGACGGTATCGGCTTCGTGGGTGATTTCGCGCCAGGGCTGAGGACT
>DAIDJW010000005.1 GCA_027451185.1 Candidatus Saccharimonadota bacterium | reverse complement strand
TAACTAGTCGGCCAGATAAACGCCGTCAGATGCTTGATTCACAGATGTAAAAATGCTATCATACATGGAGCTCGGCCTCTGGCCGAATTGTGGGCTCGTAGTGAAGTTGGCCTATCACGCCTCCCTGTCACGGAGGAGATCGCCGGTTCGAAACCGGTCGAGCCCGCCAAGAATTTATTTTTTAGTGTAGCGCTGTGCTACAAAATCCCAGTTCACCACATCCCACCAGGCGCGGACGTAATCGTCGCGCTTGTTTTTGTAGTCCAAGTAATAGGCGTGTTCCCAAACATCCAAGCCAAGCAACGGCGCTGGTAGTCCCTGCATAATCGGTGTGTCTTGGTTGGGTGTTGTAATTATTGACAAGTCCGGTTGCAGCCAGGCCCAGCCACTACCAAACACGGCTAGTGATTTAGTTGTAAATTCATCAACAAATCCTTGGAAATTGCCATATTTGACCGCTATGGCCTGGGCTAGTTCTCCACTCGGTTCGCCACCGCCATCGGGCGACATCCACTGCCAAAACAAACTGTGGTTATAATGACCACCACCGTGATTGCGCACGGCAGTCTGGACAGCCTGAGGCAAGCTTTGATAATTCGCCAGCAACTCATCAAGCGACCGGTTTTGCGCCTCAGCTACGCCATCAATGGCCGCGTTCAACTTATCAACATAAGTCTGATGGTGTTTTTGATGATGCAACTCCATGATTTCTTTGCTGATTGACCGCGACAAACTGTCGTAGCTATATGGCAGGTCTGGTAATTTAAACATTTTGCCTCCTTGTTTACTTAACAACTTGGGCCACTTTAGGAACAGTGATAAATTCATCGACTTTACCGGCCTTAGTCAAGGCGGCCAACTTACTATCAAGGTAGGTCAGCGGTATTTGGATATACTCGTAATTAACTTGGGTGTCATTGCTGTCGAGAACTTTCAGATAGTAATAGCCGCCGCTTGTTGATTGAATTAATCCGGACACCTGGCCTTTTTGAAGCTTGGCGGCGGTTGCGGCCAAGCCACCGTCTTGGTTGGTTTTAGGCACCAATCCAGACTGGCCATAAACAACCTTCGCGGTGGCCGTTTTGTTAATGGTTTCGGTAATCGACTTCAGATCAGCATTAGGCTGCGCGACAAGCTGGCCGACTGCTTTAGCGGTCGCGCTGGCCTGACTATCAATAGCATACGAAACCTTTTGCAGCAGCAGGGCTTGGCGCAAAATGTAGCGATACTCGCTCGGCGACCAGCCGTAATAATCCATAATAACAGCGTCGGAGGTCTCTTCTGAGGCTGTGCCGTCCGATGACTGACGCTGCGCATCCAGATACGATTGCAGCTCAGTATCGCTAACAGTAATGTTCATCTGGTGGGCCAGCTTGGTGGCATAAGCAACGGCAATCGCTTTTTGCATATCTTGTTGCTTTTCATAATCAACCTGGCGCTTACCGTCTTGGCTACTTAAATTAACCTGCTGTTTGGTCTCAAGATAATGCAAACCGCTACGCAAGCGCATTAAATAGTCGCTGTAGAGCACCGGTTGGCCATCAACGTAAGCCACCGGTACCGGCAAGACCTTGGTTACTCGATAAATAAAGTCGCTGGTGTTTTGGGTCCAATATAGCTGTGACCAAATCAAAGCTGCTAGTAAAATTACAGCTGAAATGCCAATAATAATGGCGTTAAAGACCAAGCGGTGGCGGGCATACTGTAGCGGGTACTTAAACCGACGACCGCTTGCAAGCACGCGTGCGCGGTGCTCGGCCAATGTGTCGTTGGTTATACGCTGCGATTCCGACACCTTGGGCTGGCGTCGCAATCTAGCTGTCAGTTTCTTCATAAATTCCCCGTTCTCCGTTACTCTCAACAACGTCGGCCACGGCGTCTTGAAGTTTATTGTAAATCTTCTCTGGAAACTCAACGTTATGGATCACCAGATCACCCACATAGGTTTGAATGACGATTGTACCAAACTTAAATATCTCACCGGAAAAGCCTGGTATATTATAGCTTATGTTTTGAATCTTGGACAGCCGCAGCTCAATCACGTCTTTACCAAAGAAGCCTTTTTGAGTAATTTGACGCAACCGTTGATTGGTCACGATGTAAATCGAAAAGTACCACATAATAAAGTGGTAGAAAAACAGCAACAAACCCAGCGTCAGGCCGCCCACCGGCAGCCAGAATAATTCCAGATTGCTTTGCCAGATTAGCGGCGGAATTGAGGTGACAACCAAACAGCCCAGCAAAAGATAAAATCCTTTACGCATCGAAATAATATGTTTGCGGAAGACAAACAGTAGTTCTTCGCCGGGGCGCTGACCCTCGAAATCTTGCTGACCCTCTTTATTACGGTTAGCCATAAGCTTATTATATTACAAATGCGTGGTACCCCGGGCAGGAGTTGAACCTACAACCTTATCCTTAGGACGGATCTGCTCTATCCAGTTGAGCTACCGGGGCGCCACCTTATTATACCTAATTTTTCGACTTTTTCTCAGGTATGTGACCGTGGACTATTGCTTCAGCCGCGGTTTTGTATTCATAGATTTCGTCTTCAGCAAACCAAAGAGCTATTTCAAGGCCCGCTTCGTCTGCATTACCAGAGGCATGCAAAATGTTCGGCAAGGTTGAACCAATTGGGTTTGAGTAGCCGCGTGTAATATGGGTGTAATCGCCGCGAATGGTGCCAGCTGGCGATTCTTTCGGATCGGTTGTACCAACTAGTTTACGGACGTAAGAAACTGCCTCGATGCCTTCAAGTACAAAGGCGATTACAGGTGCTTCGGTCATCTGCGCCAAGGTGACGTTATAAATATCTTCGCCCCAACGGCTGATAAGTTGGCCAATGCCTTCGTAATGTTTATGAAAATGCAATTCATCGGGCGCCATCATTTTCATAGCAACGATTTTTAGGCCAGCGCGCTCAAAACGTGCGATGACCTCACCTACTAAACCGCGTTGAATCGTATCCGGCTTTAAAATAACTAATGTTCGTTCAATACCGCTCATAATGCCTCCTTATAGAACGTTGGTGAATAATAAAACTGTCATAATCGACGCTAGTATAATACGATACCAGCCAGAAATCGCCAAACCGTGGCGGTCCATAGAACGCGTTCTTTCGGCGCTAGCCGGGCGATTATTTTACCGCGACGGCCTGTTTTAGGCTATGATAAAAGTATGGCTTCGCCTTATATGTCAGAGTTAATTGATGACTTTATTGAACACCTTGAGGTCGAAGGCGGTCGCTCGGTTAGTACGTCGATCAATTACCGTCTTTACCTAGAACGATTTGTCGAATTCACCAACGATATTACCGTCGACAAGATAACTAGCGAAGTTGTGCGTAAGTATCGCCTATGGCTTAACCGCTATAAAAATGAGCGTGATGACGAGTTGGCGACCATCACCCAGGCCTATCATTTAATCGCGCTGCGCGGATTTTTAAAATATTTATCACAACGCGATATTGCAACACTTGCGGTCGATAAAATCGTTCTACCAAAAGTTAATCGTAAGCAAGTGACCTTTTTGCATTACGATGAAGTGCAGCGTCTGATTGATACTATCGACACTTCGACCGAACAAGGGCTGCGCGACCGCTCAATCGTTGAACTACTTTTTTCCAGCGGCCTACGTGTCTCGGAATTAGTTAATCTTGACCGTGATCATATCAACACAAAGCGGCGCGAATTTATGGTCCGCGGTAAAGGACAAAAAGACCGTCCAATCTTTATTAGCGAAAGTGCGGCCGACTGGGTGAACAAATATCTTGTTCAGCGTCAAGACAACCTACCACCTCTGTTTCTGAACTATAGCCGTAACCAATCGGCCAGCACGACCGGTGACTATCGCCGCTTGACACCACGCAGCATCCAACGTCTAGTTACCCATTATGCACGGCTGGCGGGCATTACCAAACATGTTAGTCCGCACACCATGCGCCATAGTTTTGCGACCGACCTGCTTATGAATGGCGCTGATTTGCGCAGCGTTCAAAGCATGCTTGGTCATAGCAATATTTCAACCACCCAAGTCTATACCCACGTTACCGATGAACACCTACGTGAGGTTTACGAGAAGTTTCATAGCGAGACTGATGCCGATTAACTAAGCTACGGCGTACAAGTGCCGGCTATGTATGTCGTATCGGTAACACTAAAGTCTTTACATAGATTACCCGATAATTCAACCGCGGCGTCTGGATATGGAAAGCCGCTATTCGTCATGGAGACTCTGGTAACTACGCGCCTAAAGAGATTGGCCGTTCGACCAGTTGAATCTATCTCTGGCTCAACACCGCCAAATTGGACCAAGTTGCCATTATTGGATGACGGAATACCGTCATAGAGACTAATGCTAAAATGTGTGCTGTTGTAGTAGCTGGTTATCCGAGCCAATGCGCTAGCGCGCGCGCCGCCACCAACTGGATCCGGCAGCATGATGATCGCCGAACAGGCATAGGTTGTTGTAATACCGAGGTTGGTACATTGCGCTGACTGCAGGTTAGACGGGATGACGCGGCGCGAATCGACGGCATTAAGAATAATTTGCGCGCCGACGGTCTGAGGATATAAAAATACGGTGTTAGTATCGCTCTGATTACCCGGGCCGTTGTTATCAAAATCAGTTAGAGCAAAGCCATTGGAGCCTACCTGCATAAACTGTAGTCTTAATACCGGAGGCGTCGTCTTCGGCCATGAAGCTTGCGCGAACAGTGGTAAGGTTGTGCCAATCGGATTTGGTATTGCCAGGTTGGTCGTTCCTGTAACTGATGAGTTGAGGTCGTCCTGAGTAAACCACGATATTTTCATATAGTTGTAGTTGCGATTAGCCTCAGGCACCAGTGGCACGATCGTTGATTGATTAGGCTGCAAAACCGCCGCATAGTCGTTGGTGTTCAGTGCGATCTTTACACAGGTATAGGACTGATCGTAGCTTTTGCCTGACGTATCGGTTGTTGACGTCTGGACGGCCGTACCGCTGCCGGGCGTGGTCAAGGCTCCTAGACCAAGCCCCTGCTCCACCATGTCACAAGAAGGCGAAGCGCTGCTCCAGTCAACAAGATTAACATTCTTACAGGCGGTTGACCCTGGCAAAAGCAATCCCGCATCACACTGTCCTTTGATTAAAAGCAGCCTTTTTGCATCTTCGGTGCCGGCCTGCGAAGCATCATAAGCGCTCTGCGAAAGGTCGGCCTGACTGGCCTCTTCTTGGTCGCGTATCATCAAGCTAACGAAACTTACTGTAATAACCACCAGCAACAAAGCAGAAAATATAACTACGAACAGCGAAACTGCGCCCTTTTCTGATGACCTTTTTTGAAGCTTACTACTCATGCTTAATTATTATCCCCCATTGCCAGCGCGCACGGCAATAGTAAAGTCCTGAACGGCGCATCGGTTGGCATCACCCGACGCCAATGAAGGTGGTGGACACATATAGTAAGGGTTAGGGTTATTCGGCAGTGTATTTGGCGGCAGAATATCACTACCGGAATTGGTGCTGATAACAAAGTAGATTGAGTATAAGGTTTCCTGTGTGGCCGGATCGGCAAACAGCTTAGTAACTGTTACTTTCTGAAGAACCATGTCGTGCGAGCCGTCGTCAAGTAACTCCACGTCACGTTGCGCCGAGGTGCTAGAGTATGGTATTGGGTTGTTTCTATTGGCGGCCGAACAATATGAAGCGCCGGGGTCGGACAATTTAGCAAAACTAATCGGCGGCGCAAGCGTACCGTCGCTGCTGGCATAAGTATTTTGGGCGATACCTTTCAAATTCCAAACGTAGGTGTAACCGCCAAGACATAATCGACCGCCGTTGCCAGAATTATCAACCAGTTGCTTTGTCAGATCGATTGATGATGAGTTTTGAATATCACTGGTAATTGAGCTACTAATGGTGCGAGCCGCCTTGTTAATTGAAGTTAGCATGAGGCCGTGCGTATAAACGGCACTCATTTGAATAACCGTCACAGCGACAGCAATCAGCAAAGCCGCTACAAACGCCATAGCTAAAATTAGCTCAATTAAGGTAAATCCCTCATTCGAATGATGATTAGTTGGCTTGTGGATCATATAGCCTCACAATCGTTCCAATAGTTAATGGCACCGAGCTGTCTGGACCTGGCCAACAGGCATTAATGTGGAAATCAATATAACCAATCGGTGTGTTAGCTGAGGCGTCCTGGCGTACAGCCTCAACCCAGATACCTTGAACGGTGGCAGTTGGACTACCGCTAATGACCGGGAATGCAACTGGCGGAATGTTGGTTTGCACAGCTATGAGCTGGGTCGTCGCTGGATCAATTACAAAGCTTTTGGTCGAACCGCGCTGAACATTAGTCGGACAACTGACGCTACCTATAAAATCTGAGCCGGGCGCATTACTTGAATAAGTTGATGACTCAATCGTGTTATAGACGGCAGCTAGGCCGGTGTAGGCCGATGATGGGTACTGAGCCACATATGAATCGTGCGCCATGCGTAGAATCTGAGCCTGACTATCAATTAGTTGGCGAGTCACCGTGATTCCTAATGTCTGCTCGGCGGCGGCCAGCCCTTTATTCATAATTGCTACCGAACTGACGACAACCATACTAAAAATCGTGATAGCAAACATGACCTCAATGAGAGTATCGCCTCTGGATAAGCGTTGCTTTAGTTGCATTGGTTTCCAACCTCTCCGTCGCCAAGCGTCTGTACGCCGTTAACATTAGCGGCATTGGCAATTACCTGAACATCACTCTGGGGCCCAAGATTACCGCCACTGACACATAGATTCAGCGGCACGACGTAAGTCTGGTTGATAAGACTCTTCAGATTGGTAGGATTGGGCGCCAAGCCGCTGTTAGGGTCAACAAAACTACGAATAGTGCCACTGGTCGGCGAACGCACTATCAAAAGTGAAAATGCCTCCGAACGGTTACCACCAACCATGGATTGCATAGTCGCACCCCACTCTGGTGTATAGACACTCGTGCCGGAAAGAGTAACGCCCGATGCGTTGGATACGGTATTAAGGGTGTAGGTCGTTAGCGCGGCGTAATCGGTAGTTGTCGTACTCAGGTTAGCCTCGTCGGTCGGTGAAATATAGCCGATAACAGTGCTTTCGTTGAGCTGCGCGCCGGTCGTCGAGTAGACATAGCGGCCCAGAATATAACAATTGGACTGTCCGCGCTCAGTCGTACCAGTCGACAATTGAGCTTGGTCGTTACAACTAAACCCGCCGGCAATACTATTAGAGCTATTGTCGACTTTTGAAAATTGATCCTGAAGCTCGGCTTGGAGTGACGATACCGAGTCATGATAGCGCTGTGAATTAATCGATGTCCAAGAGCCAGCCAGCATACCGGCAATCATCAGGCCAGTAATCGCCAAGAAAAGCATTGTCTCGATTAAGGTAAAACCAGTCTCACTAACAGTGCTCATACTGCCATTATTATAGCATAAGCGTATCTATAAAATTGCTAAAAACTTAGGCCCAGATACCAGCCTAGGATATACTGGCCAAACAGCTTGGCGATAATCATGCCAGAAATCAAAAGTGGGCCAAAAGGCACCCGCGAATTGGGCTTTAGCTTGTGCAGCGCCATGAGCGGCAGTACGATTAAACAGCCAATAAAATTGGCGCCAAACAGGGCTATGAATGCTAGCTCCCAATCAGCCAACAATAAACCTAGTCCCAAACCCAACTTAACATCGCCAAAGCCAATCCAGCGGCCGCGCGAGACCGCATAGATAACCGCATAGATACCTCCCAAAACGACGACAGACCAAATAGCCGAAACAAGCGCCGTACCAACATCGCTGGAGCTAACTACCGTCAATACGGCGCTAATCAAGGCCAACCCGATAACCGTGAACATCACCGCGTCTGGTAACAACGACCACTTGAGGTCATAGGCAAACAAAATCGCCAGACCAACACCCGTAACGAGCCATAATACAAATTGAGTTATTTCGAGCGGTGTCGTTAAGCTGGCTGGCCAAAATGCATAAGAGGCAACGAAAAATAACGCCATGCCGAGTTCGATAAGCGGTTCAAAATAGCCAATTGGCTTCCTGCATTGTCGGCATTTGCCGCCTAGGCTAAGCCAACTAACAAGCGGTATTAGGTCGTACCACTTAAGACGGTACCCGCAATTGAGACAGCGTGAATGGTCGTGCAGCAACTTGGGCTCTAGTAAACCTTTTAACCGCTCGTATTCTTTGGCATCGACTTTTTGGTGCTGTTTTTTGTCATACCTGAGTTGGCGCGCACGCAACCGCCAGACCGTTGCCCCCGAAAAACTCCCTAGAATCAGTCCGACCAATACCAGAGCTATGTAAATAATAACCGTAACCATATCATCTATCATACACTAAAACGCACCCACGTATAGATGGGTGCGTCTTGGTTAATGAATTACTCAGTTAGCTAACGGTTGTCGACACAGTATGGCACTGCCTGACCTTCAAGATAGACTTCAATGGCATAGTTCTTAGGCTGAGCCGTGTAGCCATTGTCGGTGGTGGCAAATGCCCCGTCCGTACCACAAACCACACCAGACTGGTAGCCAATCTGACCGATGGCTGATGGTTGCGTGCCCGGTGCCAAAAAGTTATAACCTTGGGCGGTTGAAGGGTCTTGGAAGTCACTGCCCGACTGCGACGGACTAACTCCCTGAAGGTAGTTCTGAACAAACGACTTACCACCAACTACTGGAGGATTAATAAGGCTAGTCGGTATGGCGCCCCGGTTACTATTTGAATACGCTGTAATCTGCGTTTCAATACGCGATAGGTCGCTCTTGCGCTGACCGTCACGCTGACTCTTGAGCGCCGTTGGTAGTGCGATAAACACCATCAAGAAAATCAATCCGGCAATCGCAAGCACCAAGACTACCTCAATGATGGTAAATCCTTTAGTTTTTGTTTGCTTGTTCATAGGAACTATTTCCCACCTTTCGTATGAACCTAACTTCAGTTGCGCGATTGCGCTTAAGTTTATAGTAACCCATTGATGCCTGCTTGTCTATGGTTTTCTAGCCAGCACCAAGCCCGTTGACTAGGCTATATATCGGGAATAAAACGGCTCCAACCATACCGCCAGCCACGATTGCCAGCACAACCATTAAAACTGGCTCAATAGCCGTCGAGATAGTTCGGACCTCTTCGTCAAGCTCATCTTCGTAAACTTGGGCAGCCTTGCCCATCATTTCATCGATCTTACCAGATTGCTCACCAATACTAATCATCTGAGGCACCAGCGAGGCAATGACCGGTTCAGATTTTAACGCATCCGACAGGGCCTTGCCACCTTTTACTTTATCGGCAGCCCGTTCAATCGCCTTGCCAATAATGCTGTTGTTAACGGCTGTTTCGGTAATCCTCAGCATGTCGAGCATACTCACACCGGTAGCCAGCAGCGTCTGGCCAGTACGCGCGAAACGAGCCATATAAAGTCGGCTAAACATTCCCTTAAAGAACGGAACGTTAAGCTTGAGGGCATCCATCATGCGCCGCCCGGCGTCGGTACGGACGTACTGAATGGCAAAATAAACCGCCAAAACAAGGATGATCAATATTAACCACCAGAACTTTTCGGTAAAATTAGCCACATTAACCATTACTTGAGTTAGGACTGGCAGCGGCTTACGCAAGCTTTCGTATAGCTTCTGGACCTGCGGCACCACTGTAAACAGCATAAAAGCCATGACGGCGCCAATCACGAACAAAACAATCAACGGATAGGTTAAGGCGCCCCGAATGCGGCTCATTGTATCGGCGTCTTTCTCTTGCTGGGTCGCTATGCGCTGCAGGGCGTTATCAAGGGTACCGGATAGCTCACCGGCAGCTACCAGTGAAATAAAGACGTTGTCAAAAATATTCTTGTGCTTCGAAAAAGCCTGCGACAGCGATTTACCACCCTCAACCGAACCGGTAATATCTTGAATAATACTCTGGAGTTGCTTATTCTGAGTTTGCTCCAAGACAGTGTGCAAACTTTGGCTCAAAGGTAGGCCGGCGCCGATTAAGGTTGCTAATTGGCGTGTAAAGACGACTTTGTCTTTAGTTGAAATCCGGCCGCTAAGCTTACCAAACATGCCGCCATCAACGGCTTCTTTAATATTCAAAGGTACAAACCCCTGCTCAACTAATAGATGCGCAGCCGCCGACTCGCTATCGGCCTGAACGGTCGACCTAACGACTTTATTCGTGGCGCGATCGCGCGCTTCGTAGCTGTACTTCTTCACTAGCCTCTCACTAACCTTTCAAACTCTGCTAAATCAACGGCGAATTCACGAGCGCTGTCATAAGTAACCGTACCGCTTTGAACTAAGTTAACTAAAGTGCGATCCATTGTCTGCATACCTTGGTCGGCACCGGTCTGAATAACGGCGTCTAGTTGGTGGGCCTTGCCTTCGCGGATAATATTACGGACAGCCGAGTTGGCTACCAAGATTTCGGCTGCTGCCACTCGACCGCCACCAATAGCCGGCACAAGGCGTTGCGAAACGATGGCCATTAAGATATTCGATAGCTGGGCCCTAATCTGAGGTTGTTGGTGTGGCGGAAAAACGTCAATCATACGGTCAATTGACTGAGCCGCGCTGTTGGTGTGCAGGGTTGCAAAGACCAAGTGACCTGTTTCAGCTATGGTAATGGCCGCGGAAATAGTTTCCAGGTCGCGCATCTCACCAATCAGCACCACGTCCGGGTCCTCGCGCAAGCTAGAGCGCAGGGCTGCCGAGAAGCTATAGGTGTCGTAGTGAACTTCACGCTGTACCACTACTGATTTCTTTGACTTGTGAGTGAACTCGATTGGATCCTCGATGGTAATAATGTGATGCGAACGCTCACTGTTGATTTTGTCGACCAGGGCCGCCAGCGTAGTTGATTTGCCACTACCGGTCGGTCCGGTCACAAGCACGAGGCCACGTGGATAACTAGCAAAGTTGAGTACAATATTCGGTAAACCTAGCTCGACAATTGATTTGATTTCATTAGGAATTAAACGTAAAGCGGCGGCCAAATTGCCTCGTTCGTGAAAAGCGTTGACTCGAAAACGTCCTAGCGTACCAAAAGCAAAGCTGAAGTCAAACTCTTTGTCCTTTAGCAAAATTTGGCGCTGTTCTTGGTCAAGAATGGCGAAAATCAACGTTTCAATAGATGGCTCGTCAAGTGGATTATAACCCGGAATAGGCGTTAAGGAGCCGTCAATACGCAGCATCGGCGGCGTGCCAACTTGCAGGTGCAGGTCGGACGCGTGTCGACGGACAACTTCTTCTAGCAAGACTTCGATTCTTAGTTGTTGGTTATTCATATTTATTCCACCCCTTTACGCAATATCAGCTGCCACACGGTTGACTTCTTCCATGGTCGTTACGCCCGACAAGGCCTTGAGGTAGCCGTCTTGGCGCATCGTGATCATTCCCTGACTCACGGCCATCCGTTGAATCTCAGAACTAGTCGCCCTGGAAACAATCAGATTTTGGATGTCGTTATTCACATCCATGACCTCAAAAATACCGGCACGCCCGCTATAGCCTTTAGGCGTTTGCGGTGAATCGATACCTCTAGCTAAAGTATAAGCGCTTTGACCGGAAAGAGGCAAGTCTTTGTAGCCCAGGTCTTGCGAAACTTTAGCCATCTCGTCCTTGGTTTTAGGCAACAGGTAGCCAATCGTCGATAATAAGTTCTGGGTCTCAATCGGGCTAGACTGGTAGGTTTCGCGTTTGGTTGAGATCCGACGAACTAGGCGCTGACCGATAATAGTGTTAACGGTACTCGCAATCAAGAACGGCTCAATACCCATGTCTAGTAGTCGCGGTAAGACGCCGGCCGCCGAATTGGTGTGAAGCGTCGAGAATACCAAGTGACCGGTCAAGGCGGCCTGAACCGCTAGATTAGCGGTTTCTGAGTCACGAATCTCACCTACCATCACAATGTCCGGGTCTTGACGCAAAATAGAACGCAGGCCGCTGGCGAAAGTTAAGCCGACATCAGGGTTGACCTGGATCTGATTAACTCCATCCATTTTATACTCGACCGGATCCTCAAGCGTCACGATATTAACCGTGTCGTTTTTAATCTCTTTAATTAAGGCGTACAAGCTGGTCGACTTACCGCTTCCGGTTGGACCAGAGGTTAAAATCATGCCATTGGGACGCTTGATGCCGCGGCGAATTGCCCGCAGGGCACGCCCCGCGTAGCCCATACTCTCAAGGTCAAAGGTATTGCCCGATTTATCAAGCAGTCGAATCACCACTTGCTCACCCCACACCACTGGGCTAATGGCAATACGCAGGTCAACCTCTTTATTGGCAACCTTAACCGTAAACTCACCGTCCTGCGGTATGCGGTGTTCGTCAATTTTCAGATTGGATAAAATTTTTATACGGCTTACCATGGCTGGCTCAATACTTTTTGGCAGTTGCATGATTTCACGCAATACGCCGTCTACTCGACCACGAATTTTTAAGGCATTCTCGAGTGGTTCAATATGAATATCACTAGCCCGAGCTTTGACGGCATATTCCAAAATCTTACTCAAAGCCTGCGAAATTGGCGAATCCTGCACAATAACCTTTACGTCACTGGCCTCATCGGCTTTTTCTTCGGCTTGGCTAGCGGCAGCGGCCTTGTCGACGCTCGATAAGTCAGTTCTATACTGGTCTAAAACATGGCGCACGCCCGTTTCGGAGGCCATAAAGACCTTTAGTGGTCGCTGGATACGGTTTGCGAGATAGTCAACAGCCTGTACGTTGTTGGCGTCAATCATAGCCACGGCTAAGCGATTCTGCACTTCAGCCAGCGGTACGGCCATAAACCGCTCGGCAATATCTTCAGGCAGTAAACCAAGAATACTTTGATCAATTAGGCTATTGGTTAAATTAACGTAAGGCACGCCCGAAACTTGCGCGATAGCGTGGGTCAGCAACTCATCATCAACCACACCTTCGTCGGTCAAAAGGCTAAATAGCGGCTTACTCGTCTTGGTCGCTTCGGTTTGCGCTGCCTGTAATCGCCCGCCATCAACTAGACCCTCGTCGACCAAAAGCTTGACGAGCTTAGTCTGCATATCGTCCGTCAAAAGCGCCATATCGCCCTACTGCCCACTAGGATTAGTTGGGTTGGTCACGTCAATACGGACGGTCGGGTTAATGTTGTTGGCGTTAAAAACTGGCGACGACGAAGTTGGTGTATCAACAGTGGCTGAAAAAGTTTGAATGGTTTTTACCTTTTCGCCAGCACTCGTCATTTTTCCAAACAAACTATTACCGACAAAATAAGCGATCATCACGCTAACCGAGGCAATTAAAATAATCATCGCGATTTCACTTTTTTTCATGGCTTTACTACCTTATCCTGCAATTGCAGATTAACTGCCGGATCATAAAATGCTTCGCCGCTTACAGTCATTTGGCTGACGCTTTCAATATGAACCGATATAACGT
Organism: Candidatus Saccharimonadota bacterium; assembly: GCA_027451185.1. Classification (GTDB taxonomy): domain Bacteria; phylum Patescibacteriota; class Saccharimonadia; order Saccharimonadales; family Saccharimonadaceae; genus DAIDJW01. Next base: position 7,600 of record DAIDJW010000005.1, on the reverse strand, counting down.
TAATGGTCCGAATCGACCGCTCGAGTCGCTGCAGCACCTGCTTTAAAACGTCTTGCGAACCACTAACCTGCATTGTAAATGTAATGACGTTTTGAGAGGCTGTACCAACGACTGGCGTGCCGCTGGTGGCGCCGGTCAAGTTTTCAGCCCCGGCCACCGGATCAACCTGTATGGAATTAACTGTTAAACCGTCAATGCCGACCAATAGCTTCTGCTGCAAGGAAGCACCAAAAGCTAACGAGTTAGCCGATGACGGTAGGGCGTCCAGGACGACCTGAAGCGCCTGGTCGCTAGGGTCGGCCTTGACGCTCGCTAGTGCCTGGTTGGCGTCAAGTGCCCGGACGTTATCTTTTAGCTGCTTGACGTTGTTATTATCAATTGTTAAGTTATGAATTGTTTGAGCTTTGGCGGCCAAAACTTTTTCATTAAAAACCAACTTCTGCCCAAGGAAAATTGCAATCACGACCGCAAAGCCAACTACTACCGAAGCGCCAGCTACCCAAACAAACATGGTCCGATTAGCCTTGTTGATTTGCGCTCTTTTGCGTAGGGCCGGGTTGTTGTTATTGCCTTGCATCTTAGTTTCCCCCCGCGCTAGTAGGCGTCTGCGTGAACAAGCTCTTTGGAATACCGACATACGAGTCAGTGTTGTTACCTATATCTTGGATGACGATATGCACATTGCCCAAAGTATTATCGAATAGCTGCGGGGCAAAGGTAAACGACATCGAGAACGTTAAGACGCGATTATTATTGGCATCCAAACCATAATGCACATTGCTAATGCTAATATTTGTCGCTAAGGCTACAGATTGCGGCTGAGCTGCTGTTTGACCGTCCTGCGTGGCGGGCGTATATTGGACTTCGCTATTTTGCAACGTCTTCTTAAACGTCTCAAGGGCAGCATAGCCGCTTGGCGCAACACCAGTGAAGCTGAAAGTCCCCACGCTGTTGTCGACTGTTAGGTCGGATATTTGAATATTGTTTGGTTCAGGCGGAATAATCGACGCTAAAGTATCAAATAGGCGCGATGTTTCAGGCGAAGCGTCGTGTAGCTGCGTGATCTTAGTGAGCTGATTCTGAACTGTTAATAATTTCGATAAGTCGGTTGTCTTTGATAATGTTTTATATTGGCTATCTATCTGGCTGTCGGCAATTGCACTGCGACCGAATTGGATTCCAAAGACATAAATAGCAAGTACCACGACCACGCCGATGGCAATCACGCCAAACGAAATCGACCAAGAAATAACCTGCGCCCTAACACGCTGGGCGCGAATAAATTCTTGCTTGACGTCAGGGACAAGATTGATCTCAATCATATCTTGTTACCTCTTTCGGCCAGTCCAATAACGGTTGCAAATTCCGCTGCAACCGACATCAGCTGCTGCTGATCAGCCTGTGAGACGCGAATTTTCTGCCAAGGGTTAGCCATCGTTGAGGCAACGCCAGTTTTAGCCGTCACATAATCGCCGAACTGTGGCACAATCGCCGCGTAACCAGAGAGCATGATATTGCTAACTGGCGTATTTGGATAACGGGTTTGGAAGAACTTAATTGACTTGGTCAATTCACCAGCAAAGGCATCGAGCGTTGACTCGATGGCGCGGTATACTTGACCCTCTAGCCGATCCGGGGCGAGGCCAAATTTTATGATAAATTGACGCGCTTGGTCGTCTTGAACGTTCAGATTTTGGACGGCTGCCTTGACTAGAGACCGGATACCAGTAGGAATGGTGCGCACCAAGCGCGGCGTATCACCATAAGTTATAGCTAAGTCGGTTGATTGTTCGCCGACATCAATAATTAAACGGGCATCGGTTACACCCGATGGCAATAGGGCGCGAATCATAGCAATCGGATCTGGTTCGGCGGCAATAACATTCAGACCTAAACTTTCGACAAATTCCAAACGCTCCTCGGCATAATTATTAGCCGTACTAGCAATGAGTACTTCTTGCTGCTTCGTATCGTGCAGCGATACACCAAGCGGCGCCCAGTCAACCTTAGCCTCATTAATAGCCATTGGAATGTACTGGTCGGCCTGATACTTAATGGTACTCTTTAGCTCAGCCTCGCCCATTATTGGCACTTCAACAACAGTCGTGAAGGTCTTGTTTGACGGCATGCCAATAACAACGTTCTTCTCTTTAATGCCGCTCTGGCCAACGGCCGTCATAATCATCTCGCCCAAGCGGTGGGTGCTCTCGGCCGAATTGCTACTGCTGGTCCTTTCGTCGACCGGTACATAGCCAAAATGCTGCAGATTCCAGACTCCAGTCCCGGCAGGCGAAAGTTGGACTACCCGAATAGCAGTTGTTCCAATATCTAGTGCGAAAAAGTCGCCCACGCCTTTTATGAATGCCATATTGCCTTCATTATACAAAAGCGTAAGCTCTAAAAGCAAGGAGTTTACTCTAAAAGCGTGGCGGCAGCTCTTTTGTCTGCATAGTACTCACCTGGCCCAAGCCACTAGCGCGCTGGTAGGCCCACATATAGGCATCTGGGCGCAAATTAAACGTCTCAGCCGAGGTGTTGATGTCGCTACCCGTACCGGCACCCGCCGTACGATAAAGGAATAGGTGCTGAGCCGAAACCGGCCCGTTAACCACTAGTGTGTTATTACAGTTATTGGCATTTAAATTGGCGGCGCTGCTGACATCGCTACAGGTATAAATTGAACCATTTGGCGCTGAGCTATTAGATGAGCGAGCAATTAGCCAAGCATCGATCTGTTTAACGCTGCCGGCAATATTAATCTGATTAGCGATAATGACCAGCTGCGGCATACTAGCAACTGATGATATGGGAGCATTGGTATATTTTAAATCACCGATAATATTGACTGTTGCGCTCGGGGCGTTAATCACAATCCACTTACCAGCCAAAGTTTCACCACTTAGTGATATAGTGCCCGATCCGCTATAAACGCCCGAGGCCAATGTCGACACATCAACCGTACCAGCCGGTAGTGGCCCACTGTCGACTTTAAAAGCCGACGCAACATCCGGTAGGGCGCCGGCGTTATTATAATTACCAATTGGAGTTGTGCCGCCGCAACCAGTCGAACCAGCATTGGTGAAGGTCTCCTGAACAACACTACAGTTGACGCCCGACCAGGGCGACCCGGGCACGCCGTTATTAAGTGCCGCTCCCGAGCCCATCGATGTAGATGATCCCGAGGCCACAATCGCATATTCTGCCCAACTGCCGTAAGTTTTGTTATCGGAAGAACGACCGGTTAGCGAAGTTGATACGTTCGAGGTAGACCCGCCGACGCCCACCCACAGGTCACTACCCCAGACCTGAACGCTCGGTGATTTTGAGATGACAATACAATAAGGCGTGCCGTAGCGCCAATCGGTTGATGTTTGAGTATATGGCTGAACCGATAGCGCCCAACACACACGGGTGCCAACCGGATAATCGCCAATCGTTAAGCCACCATAACCGGTGACGTCGTTGTTCGTGCCACCACCCGCATAAAATTGTTGTGTACCGTTTTTTGCCAGGGCCACATCTTTAACGCCGGGGCTATTATAGTAAGTTTCGGGCAGAGCCGATCCCGTGCCGGTTACCGGAACGCCAGCACCCGGATTAACCGCGAACGTCACTAGCCGCCAATCAACATTACCTGTTTGCGTCGTGCCCCCCGATGCAACCGCATTATTAACCCAAGCACGATTGGGTGTTACTGTTTCGCCAACCGAGGCCGTAGTCCTCGACGAGGTAACATTAGGAGTTAAGTTGTAATTTTGATTAACATGAACCAAAAACGACAAGTTTAAGTAAGTCGTGCCGCATTGGTCTGTAAACCAACTGTCAGGCAATGAACTATGGTTGGCTGGCGGTTTAGTACCGGTGCCGCTGTCATTCCATTTCTGGCCAATACAGTCAATCTGCCAGAGGTATCTATATTGCGTAGCCCTCTGATAGTACTGATTAATCCACCGCGAATTAGCAGTTATGGTCACGGTGGTGTCAGCAGTAAAACCCCCGGGTGGTGGATAGTAGTAAAATGGGTATGATATATGCCAAAAACGAGTCGTTGAAGTATAGTTACCGATGATTTGGGTACCGCTCATACTGCTGTTCCAGTTGGTTGAGCCTATGTTCGCGCTCAATCCATACAGCCCAAAGCCATAATGAGTCCTGTTTGGGCTGTTATTGTAGCCGGACCATGGGGCCGGACTATCGTCGTGACCATCGGTAGCCTGTGGCGTGCTCATACGTGTTTTGGCGGCATTAATATCATTAATACCCGGCATCATCGCGACATAACATATGTATACCAGGTGATTGATCCGCAACGCTACAGGCGCAGTTGAGCCAGCGTCAACGTTAATAGTTGTAGTGCCAGTCGGGTTATCAGCCGATATCCACTGGTGGTCATAGTACGCGGACGCGTTCGTCACCGCCTTAAGGTTGCTTGTACGAGAAGCTGCACTCCAAAAGTAGTTCTCGCAGGCCTGGTCTATTTGCTGTATCCAGGGTAGGCCTCCAGGATAGTCGGCATAATTAACGGCGTGTGCGCGACCAGATGCTAGCAAACTAGCCCCAACCGATACCGTTAGCACTAATAGCCCGTAGCTAACTAGGGCTCGCCCAGACTTAATAATCATTACTTCAACCCCGCTAACTGTTGCGTATAATAATCAGTTGGCTGACCGGCCTTTGTGGCATATTGGATAGCCTGCTGGTAGTAATTTTTGGCTTGATCGTTATTGCCGCTGCCAGCATAGGCGTCGCCTAGGGCGCCAGCAGAGTCGGCGTTTGGCTGGATATGGTAAGCCTGTTGCGCTGGGCTAACTGCCTTATCAGGATAGCCCATGGCCATTAGGGACAACGATTCAGATAGATATACTTTGTATTTATCCTTACTGTTGGTAGCTTCTTGAGCTAGTTGAGAGTAGTCGGCAACTACCTTGTCGACACTACTCCCACTTCGCGACTCATCGTCAAGCTTAATAATTTTGTCGTTAATTGTTTGCTGGTTGGAAACAACCGCCGCGGGCTTAGCTTTGTGCTGGTTGCTTACCCAAAAATAATAACCCACCCCAGCACCGGCCAAAACTAATACAACCGCTAAAACGACCCACGGCCAGCTTCGGCGTTTGCGATCATGGACGCTCGGCGTTTTGATCACTTCATAAAATGGGCTCTTTTGTTCCGCCATCTTGTTTCTATACTAAACGGATACAACTCTAAACACAAGCAGCATGCGAGGACTTAAAAATTGGTTTCGCTATTCAACTGCGACGACTCTGTGCCGTCGACGTTGGTGGCGTCTAAAACAGCCGAGGCTTGATCTAGACTGGCATTATCGGTAATCGCTGGCGCCTGGCTAGGGTTGACTTGTTGACTCTGGCTGGTCGAGTTCACCGCCGTGGTGTTTTTATTGTTTGAAAAGCTCACCCAGGCCCTCCAACCCACGAAACCAATCAGAGCAATCGCCGCTATTATCAGAACACCTTCTACAATACCAAATCCTTTATTGTGCCGACTCATGATTATTACTCCTTAGTGGTATTAGTGGTTGATGAGGGTGAGGTCGTGTTGCTAGTTGTTTGCTGTCCGTTGGCCTTGCGGACAACTAGAATCAGGTTTTTAATGGCTGTGCGATATGCGGCGAGTGCCGTATGCCTTGTTGTCATAACCTCTTTGATGACACTGCCAGGGTTCGTGGGGTCGGTCGTCGAACAGCTAAATGTCGTACTAGCCGCAACCTCAATAGCCGCCACGGCATTAGACTCGGCCGCATCGGCCGCAGCAAGGGCTGCCGCATAATCTGGACTAGACAATTTCTTGTCTAGATAGAACTGTTTAACATTTGCTTCAATCTGTTGAAAAACTGCCAGTTGTTTAGTGTTTTGCGTCGTGCCTTGCGCAAAAATATCATTGATCTTCTGCTGACGCTGCTGGCAAACCGCCAATCGCTTGGCATCGAGCTTGGCGACGCGCTCTTGCTTCATAGAGGTTATTTTTTGCTGGATAGCCGCCTTTCGGTCGGCAACTGCTTGAGCTTGAGCAGCCGACATACCCGCGCGACCACCATTCATAGCCTTGGCCATGGCCTGACCACCGAACATCGTGACCGTTATAGCGATAACCGCCGCCAGCAACAATGTTATTTTTTTTGGTATCATATTAAATAGTCCTTGTTAATTTATATATCATAATTGTAGCTTATGCTTAACTATTTTTACAATAATCATTAAACGACTCGTATTTTTTAATTACCTCTGTTAGACTGGACGTATGAGTCTTTCTATCGGTATCGTCGGCCTGCCAAATGTCGGCAAGTCCACCCTATTTAACGCGCTAACGAATAATGGCGTCTTGGCCGCCAACTACCCTTTCGCGACGATTGAGCCGAACACCGGCATTGTCGCCGTACCCGACGAGCGCCTAGCTAAGCTACAGGCTATGTATAAGGCCGAGAAAGTGATTCCAGCCACAGTGACGTTTGTTGATATTGCTGGCCTGGTAGCGGGCGCTAGCCAGGGCGAAGGTCTAGGGAATAAGTTCCTGGCTAATATCCGCGAATGTGATGCGATTATTCACGTGGTGCGAGCCTTTCATGATGACGACGTTATCCACGTCGACAATAAAATTGAGCCGCAAAAAGACATCGAAGTTATTAACACCGAGTTGATACTGGCCGATATTCAAGTCATTGAAAATCGCTTACCAAAAGTGCAAAAAGAAGTTAAAGCCAACCCCTCGGCCCAGGCTGACGTCAAAGAGTTAGAGCGTTTACTAGAAAGTCTTAAAGCCGGCACCCCACTGTCGCAGGTGGCTGATATTGATAAAAAAGTTGTTCAACCATTGCAACTGCTAACGATGAAGCCGGTCATTTATCTGTTTAATATCGACGAAGCAACGCTCGACCAACCAGATAAATTAAACGATTTACGCAACTTAACCGCTCCCCAGCCTACCGTTTTTGTCTGTGCCAAACTCGAAGAAGAGTTGCGCGGTTTAAATGAGTCGGACGCCAAAGAACTACTCGAAAGCTATGACATTGAAGAGTCGGGTCTAGTCCAACTGGCGCGCGTAGCCTACGACACATTAGGCTTGCAGAGCTACCTAACCGCTGGCCCGAAAGAAGTTCGTGCCTGGACAATTCATAAAGGCGACACTGCCCCACAAGCCGCCGGTGTAATTCACACCGACTTTGAAAAGGGTTTCATCGCCGCCCAAATTGTCGATTTCGACGACCTAATGGAAACTGGTGGTGAGACTGCCGCCAAAGCCGCCGGCAAAATGCGCACCGAGGGCCGCGACTATATCATGCGGCCTGGTGACGTGGTTGAATTTCGTTTCAACGTCAGTAAATAAAATCGCTCGCGGTTGCCTTTAGCGCCCGTCACATCGCTGTCGTGTTTATCGACAATCACAAAATAATTTTTAGCCCAATTTTCGAAGTCGCGCAGAATTTGACGGCGCTGAGTATCATTTTTGATCACGCCATTGTTTGTCTGGCCAAAGCCGGCTTCAAACTGCGGCTTCACCATGGCGGCAATTTTCGTATTACCACTAGCTAAATTTTCGACAATATGTGGCAAAATCTCACGCAGCGAGATGAACGAAACGTCGA
>DAIDJW010000004.1 GCA_027451185.1 Candidatus Saccharimonadota bacterium | reverse complement strand
GGTAAGCCGGTCACGCGCCGGACGCCAGAAATGATTGTTGACGAAGTGATGAAGCTGACTGACGGCAGCCGCTTAATTATCTTGGCGCCAATCGTGAAAGCCAAAAAAGGCGAATTTATTCATATCCCTGAGCAATATAGCCGACTTGGTTTTGCACGTGTGCGCGTCGACGGTGTGATTTACGCGCTGGACGAGTTTCCGGAGCTCGACAAGAACTACAAACACGATATTGAACTGGTGGTTGACCGCATTGTTTTAAGTCAGGAAATCCGTGGTCGGGTGGCGCAGTCGGTTGAGCAGGCGCTTAACCTGGCCGATGGAGTGGTGGAGATTTTAGACAGCGACAGTGGCGATAGCCAGATTTTTAGCCAACGCTATGCTTGTATTGACCACCCGGGTGAAGAAATCCCCGAACTGGAACCGCGCTTATTTAGCTTTAACGCGCCACAGGGTGCCTGCCCGGTTTGTACTGGCCTGGGCAGCCGGCTAGAGGTCGACCCGGAACTGGTCTTTAACCCCAACCTGACGATTGCCGAAGGTGCCATTAGGCCCTATAACCGAATTAATTCCGACGCTTGGTACATGAAACGCCTGGCCGCCGTGGCCGATCGTCATGGTTTTAGTTTGCGTGTGCCGGTGCGCGACCTCAAGTCTGAGGATCTTCAAAAGATTTTATATGGTACCGGCAGTGATAGCTACCGCATTTCACTGGGCGACGGCCGGTCTTACAATGCCACTTACGAAGGCGTAATTCCCAACTTGGAGCGCCGTCACAAAGAAACCGACAGTGATTTTATGCGCCGCGATATTGAGCGTTTCATGCGCGAGCGTGAATGTACAGCTTGTCATGGCGCCCGTCTAAAACCGGTAGTTCTAGCTGTGACAATTCACGGTCTGAACATTGTCGATGTGGCTAATTTAAGCGTTGACACGGCGCTGGAGCTGCTTGATAAAGATTTGAACTTGAACGACCAGGAAAAATTTATCGCTAGCCAAATTATGAAAGAAATTAAAGCCCGGCTTGGCTTTATGAACGATGTTGGCCTGAGTTACTTGGAGCTTTCGCGAGCCGCCAACACCTTGAGCGGTGGTGAAGCCCAGCGGATTCGTTTGGCGACACAGATTGGTTCCGGCCTTCAGGGTGTATTGTATGTGCTCGACGAGCCATCGATTGGTTTACATCAACGCGATAATGATCGGCTAATCTCAACCTTGAAACACCTGCGCGACCTCGGCAATACCGTGCTAGTGGTTGAGCACGACGAAGATACGATTCGCCAGGCCGATTACTTGCTGGACATTGGTCCGGGTGCTGGTATAGCCGGTGGTGAAGTTGTGGCGGCTGGGACGCCCGAGCAGGTTGCCGCTGATCCTAACAGTATCACTGGGCGCTACCTGAGTGGTACCGATAAAATTGACGTGCCGAAAAAGCGCCGACCGGTTATGAAAGACCGCCAACTGCTCGTTAAAAATGCCCGCGAAAATAACCTTAAAAACATCGACGTTAACTTTCCACTTGGCGTTCTGACGGTCGTTAGCGGCGTGTCAGGTAGCGGCAAGTCAACACTAGTGAATGATATTTTAGCCAAAGAATTATTAGCTCGTTTGCATCGTGCCCACGAGGTACCGGGCGCCCACGATTCGATTGAGGGAATTGGCCAACTCGACAAGGTAATTGTAATTGACCAGTCGGCGATTGGTCGCACTCCACGGTCGAACCCAGCCACTTATACCGGTGTCTTTACACCGATTCGTGAGCTATTTGCAAGTACGCCTGAAGCTAACGTGCTTGGTTATAAAGCTGGCCGGTTCAGTTTCAACGTCAAGGGCGGCCGCTGCGAAAACTGTCAGGGCGATGGTGTTATTAAGATTGAGATGCACTTTTTGCCGGATGTTTACGTGACCTGTGATGTTTGTAAGGGCAAGCGCTACAACCGCGAAGCACTCGAAATCAAATACAAGGGCGCCACGATTAGCGACGTGCTTGAGATGACGGTTGAGCAAGCCGCCAAATTCTTTGAAAACATTCCAGCTATTGCCCGCAAACTCGACACCCTGGTTGAAGTTGGCTTAGGTTATATTCGCTTAGGCCAGCCAGCCACGACCTTTAGCGGCGGCGAGGCCCAGCGCATTAAACTGGCCAGTGAACTATCGCGCCGGGCAACCGGTAAAACCCTTTATATCTTAGACGAGCCGACCACTGGTCTACACAGCGATGACGTTAAACGTTTGCTGAAAATTTTACAACAACTAGTTCAAAACGGTAATAGTATGGTAGTGATTGAACACAACCTGGACGTTATTAAAACGGCCGACTACATTATCGACATGGGCCCTGAGGGCGGTCAGGGTGGCGGTACTATTGTGGCCACCGGTACGCCGGAAGAAATTGTTAAAGTATCGACGTCTTTCACCGGTCGTTATCTGCAGCCGCTGCTTTAATCTTTGGACAGAATAATCACTTGATAGTCGCTCAGCGTGATAGTGGCTTTGCGGCTTTTGTCGGCCTCGACGCTTGAATAATTGGCTTCGTGAAAATCATTGCTGTAGCCGCGCCATGAGCTATTGAATCGGACCCGCCACAGGCCGCTGCTTGGTAAGTAGATATCATAATTGTCGAATCGTTTGTCGCCAAAATTCGCAATTACTAACGTGCTGCTGTGTTTTTGGCCGCGATTATAACGACGGTAGCCGATCACTCTATTGGCCGCGTCTTTGTGAAAAATTTCAATATCGGCCCCAGTTAAACCGGGCGTATTTTGGTAATAATTATGTCGTAGCGCCGTGAGGTGCTGATGGGCAAGCACGATGCCGCGAAATTGGACGGCTTTTCGCCACTCCAGATCTTGCCAATCATTGAAGCTACCGTCCTGCATAAATTCTTGACCCTGTAGCATCATGGGGATACCAGCACCGGTCAACGAAATAGCGTCGGCCAGTAGCAGCCGTTTACGGGCTAGCAGGTCGTCGCCACCGTCTGGATCGACAGCCTCATTAAGGCGCACCGAACCGTTGGCGGCTGTATCGTGCGAGTCGCTAAAAATAACCTTACTAAAAACTCGACCATTATAAAAATGCATAAGCTCACCGGCAATTGGCTCAATCGACGGTTCGCCGTCAACCAACCCAAAACCGCGGCGCAAGGCATAGGGAAACGCCAAGCCCCACTGGGCGTCGAACCCAGCGCCACCGTCTTTTACGGCAGCTGTTAAGGCCGGGTCGTTAGATGAATCTTCGGCAATCATAAGCGCTGACGGCTTAATTTTATGCGCCAAGTCGGTCATCGCCGACAAGAGGCTCCAAGCGTCGGGAATCTCGGTTTCGGGGCCACCGTCGGGGCCTTTGACGTTGCGCATGTAAATCGTGGAATCGACCCTAAAACCGTCGACGTGATACTCGATTAACCACATTGCTAAATTGTCGAGCAGGTAGTCGCGGACTTCGCGTCGGCCATAATCCGGTCGGCCGCCCCACGGCGTATCGCCACGATCGTCATTATAAAAATAAATACCGCCACGATCATTCTCGCTCCAGCCGTCGAACTGCCAAACGTCTGTTTTTGGGTAAAAATGGTTATATACGACATCAAGAATAACGCCTAAGCCGCGTTCGTGGCAGGCTTCAACGAACTCCATTAGCCCACGCCGGCCACCGAGCGAACTCTCGACGGCAAAAATGTAATTTGGGGCATAACCCCAGCCGCTGCTTGACATCATACTGGTAATCGGCATTAATTCAATCGTCGTAATACCGAGCTCTTTCAAGTAGTCGAGCTTTTCGATTGCCGTGCCAAAGCTTCCGGCCGTAGATGGGTCTGGTCGATGAAATGTTCCGACGTGTAACTCATAAATAATTTGCTGTTCAATTGGCAGGGCTTGAAAGTTATCGTCATGCCACTCAAAATCATCATCGACAATAATCGAGTTACCGGTATCGGAATTGGTGAGCGACCGAGCGCGCGGGTCGTTATGTTTAAGAATTTGATCGTCAGCGGTTGTAATAAGATAGCGGTAGGTTTGACCAGCTTCAGCCGCCTCGACTAAGCCGGACCAAATGCCACCAGGCTCGCTGGTAAGTGCGTCGGCGCCCCAGTTATTCCAGTCGCCAGTGACAGCCACACTTTTAGCGAATGGCGCCCAAACGCGGAACATAACACCGTGGTGCTGGACATAAGCACCCAGCTTAGAACTCGACTGCCGACTCATATAGGACTATTATGGCGCGCCGCTTATGTTTAAGCAAGTTTGGCGTCAGATTAAACTTTTTTGCGGCTAAAAATAATTGCTAGTTCGCGTTTGGTGCCTTGCCAAAGTGCTTGACGACGGTCGCGCGACTTAAGGCCGTGGTATAACATTGGCGAAATTGACAGTAAAATAATGATGATGGCGGCCACTTCAACATTTATACCTAGCTTTTCAAGCTGGGCTCCGGCAAAATAACCTAGATAGGTAAAGGCAAAAGTCCAAGTGAAGGCACCGATAAGATTGAACGGAATAAACTGTTTGTAGCTCATTTTGCTGATACCGGCCACAATTGGTACAAAGGTGCGTACTACCGGCACAAAGCAGGCTAAAATAATCGCCGCGGGGCCGTGTTTTTCATAAAACTCTTCGGTGCGGGCCAGGTTTTCTTTACGGAAAAAGCGTGAATTGGGCCGGTCGAATAACTTGCGGCCAATCTTTTTACCAAAAACGTAGCCGGTGCTCTGGCCAAGCGACGCCGCAATAAATAGTAGCAGTGCAAAAACATAAATTGGGATCGGCAAACTACCGGGCAAAATGCCTTTTTGAAACAAAAAACCGGCTGCGAACAACAAACTATCGCCCGGAAAAACAAAACCAATTAATAGACCCGACTCAGCGTAAATAACAAACAGAATCGCAAAAACACCAAAACCAATAATAAGATCAATTAAGTTTCCCATTAACAACTATTGTAGCATAGCAGCGCGATTGGCTAGCTCATGGTATACTAGAAAGTACCAATACGGAGGAACCAATGAACGATATTTCACTGAAACTTCAAGCCCGCGTTATCGAGGGTAAAAGAGTTACTAAACTGCGCGAAGAAGGCCTGGTTCCAAGCGTGATTTATGGCGCGCACCAAGAGCCGATTAAAACGCAGTCACCGATCGTCGAGACAACTAAAGTTGTCCGTGAGGCTGGCAAGCACACACCAGTTAATTTAACAGTTGATGGCAAGAAGCGCCTAGCGATGATTAAGGCTGTCGACTATGATCCAGTCAAGCACGCCGTGCGTCACGTGGCCTTTCACGCGATTAAGCAAAACGATATTATTGAGGCCGAAGTGCCAATCGTGTTAACTGGAGTTGGCGAAAGTCCAGCCGAGCGAGCTGGTTTGGTTGTCCTGCAGGCATTGGAACGCATCCAAATTAAAGCAAAGCCTGCTGCGCTACCCGAGTCCCTCGAGATTTCAATTGCTGGTCTTGAGACAGCTGAAGATAAAATCAGCCTAGCCGACGTGACTCTGCCTGAGGGCGTAGTGTTTGCCGATGGTGAACAGGATATGGATCTTGTGATTGCTAACGTTTATGAGCCGGGTGCCTTAGAGGCGGCTAATACGGCAGCTGGTGGCGAGGCCGAAACGGCTGACGCTGAAGAGGTTGAGGCTGAGAATGGTGGCGAGGAGTCTGGCGAGACCGAGTCTAAGCCGGACGAAAAGTAGTCCATCGCTACTAAAAATATCGGCCCCGTTCTGGAGCCGATATTTTTATTCTTCGATAAAACCACCCGATTGGTGTGTCCACAGCTTGGCGTAAGTGCCGCCCTGTTTGACGAGCTGACTATGCGTGCCATCTTCGACGATTTTTCCGTTATCGAGTACGATAATGCGATCAAGCTTGGCGATTGTCGATAGGCGGTGGGCGACAACGATTGCGGTGCGATTTTGCATCAAATTGGCTAGCGCATCTTGAATTAGTCGCTCGCTTTCACTATCGAGCGCACTAGTCGCCTCGTCGAGTAGCAAGATTGGAGCGTCTTTGATGATAGCCCGGGCAATTGCCACTCGTTGGCGTTGGCCGCCAGACAATTTAACGCCGCGTTCACCGACTAGTGTATCAAAGCCATCTGGAAGCGATTCGATGAATTCGAGCGCGTTAGCGAGTTTTGCGGCTTCACGAATCTGCTTTTCACTGGCATTGTCGCAGCCGTAGGCGATATTGTCGCGCAAACTACGATGAAACAGCATTGGCTCTTGCGGTACGTAGGCGATTGAACGATGCAAGTCGGCCTGGGTGATCGACCGTATATCTTGACCGTCAATGACGATCGAGCCATTTTTAATGTCGCTAAACCGCAGCAGCAGCCGCGTCAAGCTGGTCTTACCCGAGCCAGATTGACCGACTAAGCCGACTCGCTGACCGGCCGGAATGTCGAGCGTGAAGTTGTCGAATAACAAATGTTTATTGCCGTCGTGGGCGAAATCAACTTTGTTAAATGCGATCGAGCCATTTTTAATTCGTAATTGCTGTGGCTCGACTGGGTCGAGAATTTCGATTTCGTCTTCCAAGGCGCTAATCATTGGACTGGCGTCACCAAGGATGCGGATGAAGGACCGAGTTGAGTGAGCCACCGACCAAAGTTGGGATACCACATTCAAAGTATAACTAATGACTAAATAGGTAGCGCCGATTGGTGCAATGTGCCACTGGGTCGCATAAATTGCAGCTGCAAAGGCGGCAATGTTTAGGACGGTCATCATCATACCGAAGCTGGCCGATATAACAACCACGCGGCGCATTTCCTGCATATTGGCTTGGCGCCACGAAGCCAGGCGCTCGCGGTAGGCCGCTTGCTCTTGCTCTTCGCGGGCGAAGGCCTTAACGGCACCGATATTGGTAATGACATCGGCAAAATAACCAGTCGAAAGACTGCCGGTTTCGGCGACCTTACGGCCGTACGGCATGATTGATGATTGTACTTTAATAATCACCAAAATGATGATTATTGACAGCACCGCTAAGACAGCGGCATATTGCCAATAGATAAAACTCAGCGCCACACAGACCGCGACAATCGTCGTGACGATCGGCGTAATGTTATAAACGAATGTATCCCAGAAGCGTTCGATTGAACCAAATAATTTTTGGGCATCGGAAACCGTGCCGCCGCTCATACGATTGGAGTGGTAGGCGAGACTTTTAGCGCTTAGGTGCTTTAAGACGCGGTCGGAAACGATTGATTGCATCTTGGTCTCGGTGATGTAGCTCATGGCAATCGTCACCCTAAAAATCGCAACGTCGCCCATAAATAGGACAATGGCGTATCCACTTAGCAGCCAGCCGCTGCTAGCTAAGGTGGCGCTGCCGTTAGCGATATGGGTTAATAATTGTGAGACAAATAGTGGCGCTACTACGCTGGTCAAGAGTGAGACGATTAACTGCGAGCCAACCATTACCCAAGTTAACACCGGTGATATGTGCCATAGCTTGAATAAAAATGTAATAATTTGTTTTGATGATGCGGCCGATTTTTTGGGCGCCATAAAACTCCATTCTTTGGCTTAAATTTTTTATTTGAGAGGTTCTAACGCGAGAACTTCAAGGATAGAGGATTTACTAACAGATTGGGTAAATCATAGTGGAGTCAATTATATAGTATAATTTAAGTAATACAATAGACATCCAAGCAAATGAACGCTAAATTAGAAGCCAAACTCAAAACTTTACCGCGCTCGCCGGGCGTTTATTTTCATAAATCGAAAACCGGTGAGATTATTTATGTTGGCAAGGCGGCTATTTTAAAAAATCGGGTGCGACAATACTTTCAATCACAGCGCGATATGGATATCAAAACCCGAGCGCTAGTGGCTGAAATCGACGATACTGATTGGATCGAAACGGAAAGCGAAATTGACGCCTTGTTTTTGGAGAGTGAAATGGTTAAGCGCTATATGCCGCGCTTTAATATTTTGCTGCGCGACGACAAGTCGCAGACCTTTGTCCGAATTGATATGAAAAGTGATTGGCCGTACGTTTGCTTTACGCGTAATCCAGCCGATGACGGCGCCGACTATTTTGGGCCGTATTACAACGGCTTTGCAATTAAAAAAGCCCTGCGTTATTTGCGACGAATTTTTCCGTATTATACCAAGCCGCCAAAACCAGGCGCCCGCCCTGAACTAGATGCTCATATTGGCCTCAGCCCGCGACCCGGTACAACTAGCGCCGAGTATAAATCTAACTTGCGCCAACTGATTCGCTATCTTGAAGGTGGCCGTAAAAAAATCACCCAAGAAATCGAACGTGACATGAAACGCGCGGCCCATTTGCATGACTTTGAAGAAGCGGCTATTTTACGTAATCGACTGAATGATTTACGCGAGCTGCAACGTCGGATTATGTTTGGCGACAGTGAGTTTATGAACATTAGCAAAGACCGAGCGCTGAGTGATTTAACCGATTTATTGCAGCTACTTAGGCCCCCGGTGCGAATTGAAGGCTATGACATTAGCCACATGAGCGGCACCAATGTGGTGGCGAGTATGGTGGTTTTTACCAACGGGGTGAGCGACCGAGCGAATTATCGCAAGTTTAAGACGCGAATTGAGCATAACAACGATACCTATAATATACATGAAACCTTGTTTCGGCGCCTGAGTGATAAAAACCTGACCGCTTGGGGTAAGCCGGATCTAATCGTCATTGACGGCGGCAAACCACAGCTTGACGCCGCGATTAAGGCGGCCGAAGATCAGTCTGTCCATTTTCCGATTATTAGCATCGCCAAACGAGAAGAAGAAATTTTAGTTCACCGCAGCCGATCAAATATCAACGTCGAAAAATTAGAACAGCTACGGCTTCAACCAACCGATGAAATCGTCGTAACCCTAGAAGGCGACTTTTATATTGTTAACTTACACCCCGGACAGCTGAACGCTTCGTCGCACTCGCGTAACCTGCGCGGCGCACCGCAGCACAATCGCTATTCGGACATTGTTAAACTGTTTCAGCGGGTACGCGACGAGTCGCACCGCTTTGCGATTAGTTATCACGCGGCGCTAGCAAAGCAAAAACAAACGGCCAGCAGCCTAGAGGATATTCCAGGAGTCGGCCCGGCGACGCGCCGTAAATTAATTCGGGCATTCGGTAGCTTGCGCGGCGTCAAGTTGGCCGATGAACCACAGCTAGCGGCGGTGGTTGGCGAAAAAACCGCGGCAATTATTCACCAGTATCTTTAAAGTTTGTATAATAAAAGCAATATGACACGACTTCCGGCGACATTCTTTAAAGACAATCGAAAAACTCTAACAAAAAAAGGCGGTCTATTTGTATTTGGGGCTTACACCAAAATGCAGCGAACGCTCGATGAGGCCCATAAGTTTGAGCAAGAGGCGAACTTTTGGTACTTAACCGGCATCGATGAACCAGATTGGCAGGTGATTATTGAAGGCCATAAAACCTGGCTAGTTTCACCGGAAGTTGATGCTTCACACCAAATTTTTGACGGCAGCTTATCAGACGAGGCCGCCCTAGCTATCAGTGGTGCCGATGACGTCTTAAAACGTGACGACGCTGATAAATTATTGCGTGACCTGGCGCGCCAACATAGTCTAGTCTTTAGCTTGGGCGATGACCCGTACGCTAAGTACTATGATTTTGCCATCAACCCTGCGCCTAAGGAACTGTGGCATCAATTAGACCGAATTTTTAACGATGTTCAAGACACTCGCACGGAGTTAGCGCGCCAGCGAGCCATCAAAAAACCCGAGGAAATCAAGGCCCTAAAACGCGCGATTAGCTTAACCAGTCAAACCTTCGCGTCGGTTAAACAGCGCTTAGCTGACTACAAACATGAATACGAGCTTGAGGCTGAGTTTACGCACGCCTTTCGTTCGGCTGGCGCCCAACATGCCTATGAACCGATTGTGGCGGCTGGCGCAAACGCCGTGACTTTGCATTACGTTGCCAACGCGTCATCGTTACGTAAAAATGACCTAGTATTGCTTGATATCGGCGCCAGGGTGGACGGCTATCCGGCCGACGTGACTAGGACCTACGCGCTGGGTGAACCCAGCGGCCGTAAGCGTGAAGTGCATGCCGCGGTGCGCTCGGCTCAGCAGCAGATTATTGGATTACTCAGGCCTGGTTTATCGCCCCAGGAATACTCTGAGGCCGTCGATAATATCATGAAGCAAAAACTAATCGAGCTGAGACTGCTCAACAATCCATCAGATAATGCAGCCTACCGTTACTATTTCCCACATGCCATTAGCCATGGCCTAGGTGTTGATGTGCATGATTCATTAGGGGCGCCAGTTGAGTTTAAAGCCGGCATGGTTCTGACGGTCGAGCCTGGTATTTATATTCCTAAAGAGGGAATTGGTGTTCGTATAGAGGACGACATTTTAATTACTGAGTCGGGGCATCAAAACCTAAGCGCTAACTTGTCGACCGACCTGTGATATAATGAATTCCAGTATTATGTTACGCAAAATTGGTTTGCTGATCTTTCGATGGGTGCTTAACGCTTTTGGCCTGTGGCTAGCAGTTCACCTGCTGGGTACAGGGCTTAATCATGTTGAAGCAACGGCTGGACTTTGGGGATTCTTGTTCGCCGGTCTAGTTTTCTCGGTCGCTAACAGTGTTTTAAAGCCACTGTTAATTATCTTGTCGCTACCGGCAATTTTAATCACACTTGGCCTATTTACCTTGATCGTGAACGGATTTTTGGTCTATATTTCACTGGCCGTAACACCGGGTCTGTCGATGTCGTTCTTCAACTCGATTCTTAGCGGAATTATCTTAAGTCTGTTAAACTATATAGTAAGTGCGACGTTAGATTCGCGGTAGTCGCCAAGGAGAAATTATGTTAGATACGATTCTGCAAATCATTACGGTTGTTTCGGCCATCCTGATGGTGCTGGCTATTTTACTGCAACAGCGCGGCGCGACACTGGGTGCCGGTTTTGGTAGCTCGGGCGAACTTTTTACCACTCGCCGCGGTATCGACAAAAACCTGTTCGAAGTAACAATTTTCCTGGCGGTTGTCTTTGTCCTGTCGATTTTGGCCGGTCTATTGTTGCCGTCGATTATTTAGGGGATTATGGCAGATATTAAACCAAGTGATTTTAATCGCTTGCCCAAAGAGAGTTTCTCGCGGCGAGCTCTGTCGCGGCGCTTAAAGCGCGCCCAAACGGCTTCGATGCGTCACGCTAAGCGCTTTGTCGTGAAGCGCTGGTCTAATGTGCACCAGGTGCGTCAACGGGTTGTGCTATGGATTATTGCCATGGGCGTCTTGATTGGTGCGGCTGGGCTGCAGTTTATGTGGTATCAATCAGGGTATCGGACGACAACGGCGGCTAACTATGGTACCTATGCCGAAGCGGTGCTTGGTCCGGTCGATACCCTTAACCCGTTATTGGCGCGCAGCAGCGCCGAACAGTCGGCGGCCAGACTGCTATTTTCGAGTTTGTTAGTAATGGATGATACCGGCCACCTAAATAATGACCTCGCCACCAGCGTCACGATCGACAACGCCCACACCACCTATACGGTTAAAATGCGGCCAGATGCTCGATGGCACGACGGTTATTTTGTTACGGCCGACGATGTGGTCTTTACGGTCGGTCTACTCAAAAATGCGGCCCTACGTTCCACTTACGGTAGCGGCTGGAATAATATTAGTGTTCGAGCACTAAACGACTTAACGGTCCAGTTTACTCTGCCGTCGGTCTACGCTGCATTTCCACAGGCCTTAACTTTTCCTATTGTGCCGCAACACATCCTAAAAAACATTGCCCCAGAGTCTATCCGCGAAAGCAGCTTTAGTAGTAACCCGGTGGGCAGTGGTCCGTTTGTTTTTAGACTACTGCAAACCGTTGGTAATAACCAAAAAATTATCAATATGGTCCGAAATACCAATTATTATGGCGGCCAAGCTAAGATTGACCGTTTTCAACTAGACGCCTACACAACGCCCAACCAAATTATCAATGCTCTATCGAGTGCCGAGGTTAATGCGGCAGTTGATATTCCAGCAGTACAAATCAATCAAGTTGACTCTCGCCAGTACGCAGTTGAAGCCAAACCGGTCAACGGTGGCGTTTATGCACTGCTTAATACCCAAAGCCCAATCCTAAAAGATCAGGTTGTTCGCCATGCTTTACAGCTTGGAACAGATACGGCAGCTTTGCGCCGGGCAGTCGGCAACGCTCCTGAGTTGTATTTACCGTTCGTCAAAGGCCAGCTCAGCGGCGATATTCCGCCAGCGCCTGCCTATGACCCGGGCCAGGCCAAACAGCTACTTGAGTCAGACGGCTGGAAGCTCAATGGTTCGGTGCGCGCTAAAGACGACACGCAATTGCGGCTGGTGGTTGTCACGACCAAGGACGTTGATTTAGAAAAGACACTCGAGCAAATTATTGATCAATGGCACAAGCTGGGCGTGGCGGTTACGACGAATATTGTTGATCCGTCTGATCCTAATCAAAATGTGACCCAAAATATCTTACAGCCGCGCAACTTCGACGTCTTAATTAGCCCAATGAATATCGGTGCGGACCCAGATGTCTATGCCTATTGGAGTTCGTCGCAGGCTAACCAAAATGGTTCTAATTTTTCCAACTACTCCAACCCGATTAGCGATGATGCCCTGGGCACGGCAAGGACGCGACTAGAGCCGGATGTGCGTAATGTAAAATACCTAATCTTTGCTCGCCAATGGTTGAAGGACGTTCCAGCTATTGGCCTCTATCAGTCGACTATTCATTATGTTTATAACAGGAGTATTAGTGGCTTGCCGGCTAAAGCGGTACTTATAAGTGCTACCGATCGTTACGCCGACGTGTTGAACTGGTCGGTTGGTAGGCGAAGTGTCTTTACGACGCCGTAATTGATTTATCTTTATAAAGTTGTATAATTCGTTCGGATATCGAGTAATGCCACGAGGCATAGCTCGGTGCTCAAACGTTGTCTCATCATCTCATTGGAGGAGCGTTGACTGAAGCCCGACGAGACACAGTTCTCGCTAGCGAGGTGCAAGCACTGCTCCGGCCGGTCGAACGCAAGTTCTTCTGGGATGGGCAGTCAATCTTCGGCGCTAACATCGCCGACCGGGTTGTCGCAGACACGCCCAGATTGGTGATTGATGATTTGGTTCTTTCACAACAGGAGGCCGATTCAACGATCATCGATAGCTCGCGGCAGCAGAAAGCCGCATACCTCAGGTTGACTATCGCTCACGACGTGGATGCCGTAGCGGAGGAAGTCGTCAGGGTGATGCACGAGGCAGTAGACGGTCTCGACGGACCAGTCGGTAAGACGGTGTTCTTGCCGGACATCGACGAATCTGCCAGGCTAGTCAACCGAGGGCTGGATGTGTCGTTCAGGGCATACCTGAATCCGCTCAGGTTGGCCAGTTGCCTCAGGGCGGCCGACGGCTCACTGAACTCGGTCTATGCGCTTGGTCTGACCAACGACCTGAGACATAACATTGAGGTGTGCGTTCGTTCGTACATCGCCAATGCCAGGATCGACTTGGCGTGCGCCATGCGCAATGTCCACCAGCTTTCGCCCAGCGTCGACAACCTCTCGGTTCGGTAGAGTAGCACCGAACGGGCCGACCCGAGCCCACCGCAGCCAGCGGTGCAGGTTCGGGTCGGCAGCAACACCTCTCTACGTGAGAGGCCTTTTAATTTTAGGACCGCTTGACTTTACGTCTGCAGAAATTTATTATGCAACTATATATAGGGGAAAGTCATGGACGAACAAACGATACAGAGGAAGTGGCGAGAGCAACGCGCGGAAATTACCCAAAGCTTAGATAGGCATATCGCGGCACTAAGTGGATTGGTTCAGGCTAACGGTATTAATTTTGACGTTTTAACCGATGTGGACCCAACAATAATGTATGACACTCGCTCTGGCGCAGAGAGTTTGAGGTTTTGGCAGGACTTATATAATAACCTGTCTACAGCGCCTGCCTACACGGTCATAAGACGCTATGTGACCGGTCCGGACCCGAGCAATACTAGCAGGAACCGGCCACACGTAGTAACCAGTATTCAGTACAATGTCTTTAAGGGCCTTTTACCTGCCGACATTAGTTTTATAAAGGGCGATGAAACGCAAACGTCTAGGATAGTAGTTAATCATCCGTCACATGTTATTAGATACGTAAACCCAAGTATGGGCGATATTTCTAGGGGTGCCGCCGATGTCTCCCAACCTATGCTTTTGTTTGAACAGAGGCCAACTCCACCAACACAGGAACAGTGGTTGTCTCTGGTTTCTAGGCCACTTCTTCTCGAAGAGCCAGAGATTTTTTATGCAGCAACAGTCGGTGATTTAGCCAGAATGGCAGCACCGCACATTGGCAAGGTGGGTGATGACTACGGCGCTTATCTGCCAGGTTCGGAAATGTTAGACCGGTATATTGCACGTGAGCAGCTCGCCCAGATTCTATTACCAGTGTTTGTATGAATAATCTTCACTGTAGTTGCTACTTTTGGACTGGTCGTCGCTGCGATTTTGGACACTCTTTTGTTGGAGCTGCTGGATTTGTTGTTGTTGACTTTGGTCGGGCGGGGTTGACGTTTGCTGTGTCTGGTTACCGGTTGTGGCTTGGTTTTTTGTTTGGGCGTCGAGCAATTCTTGAGCTAATCGGGTAATAATTGAACGATCCTTAAAGCAGTTTAAATTTGCGCTGGCGTTTGATAGGGCTCTCGTGAAGTAGTTAACAGCGTCGGACAAGTGTTGCTTTGACACGGCAACTAAGCCGGCCGACTCGCTAGTTAAGGTGAGGTTATTGATAATGTGGCAGGTAAAAGATTTATCTTTTGAATAGGCCAATGCAGACTGGAACTGGTTAATTGCATCATCGTAGCGTCCGGACTGGGATAGGCTGGTACCGAAATTAAAATAATATATTTCTGGGTTTGCTAAGTTCATTAAACCAATTGGTCGCAAAAGATTTGCCGAAGTGTCGTACTGCCTCTGGCTGTAAGAATTGTTAGCTACTACGGTTAAAATAGGCGGCAAGGCGATGATTATCGCCACTAGCAATGCAATCGCCATCGGAATTATCGACCAACGTCTTAGCTGGTGCCGCTTTTTCAGACGTCGGGCCTTAAAATCCAGTAAACCAAGGTCGAATGGTCGGTTTTGATTATTCATTATGACTCCGTGGCGGCAGTACGCGCGCAATTTTTATAGCAGCAAGTAATTCCATGGCTAACAATATTAAGATTGGTATGGCCACAATCCAGTATAAATTATAGTAGTACTCAACTTGTCGGGTAGTATCGGCCACATGCTTAACCTGGCTTTGGTCAACCAAGTTTTGGATGGCACCGCCATTGTTGCGGTTAATATACGGTAATTTAAGCTGACTGGCGATTGTTCGCAGGTTTTTCTCGTTGATTTTTGAGATTGCATCAGGCGTGCCGTTTGGGTCGTAAACTGAGACATCTTTAATCCAGCAGCCAGTTATTGCGAGCGTCGGGTCGCAGCTGCCATCATCTGGGCCAATGCTAAAGTGGACTGGCATGCGAGCGCCAGCGGCCGTACCGTAACCAAGAACGGCGCCACCTTTGATAAATGGCGTAATTGGCGCAAACGATTGAATCTTTGAATTGGCGGTCTGTTCGCCGTCGCCAAGATAAAATAATATCGTGGCGCGTTGCGGGTTTTGCTGCATATCGTCCCGAATCTGTTTTAAAATAGCGGCAATTGGCTTATCGATGGCACTACCGTGTGAAGCGTTGGCATTCTCACGTGCTAAAGTGGCCATGGTTGTCTGAATAGCCGTAGCGTCCGACGTCATTGGCACGATAACATTAGCGGTCGAGTCAAAGCGAATGACTGCAAAACGCGCGCCAGCCATTTGCTTGGTCAGGGCGTTAATGTCATTACGCACACCTTCCAGCCGCATATGGTTACCGTTATAATCTTCGGCGCCCATGCTCACGGTGGTATCGACTGCAAAAATTACGTCAAGGTTAGTCATGCCGGCATCGGTTTTGGCGCCAGGTAGACTAGGGTTGAAAGCCATTAATATCAGTAAAACGACTAGAATTAATCGTCGTAGCCATACCTTAACCGGCTGGTGATTAGTGCGCCAGTTAATAAGCATCCACGCGGGTAGTGCAATCAGGGCTAGGCCAATTAATACAATTAGCCACCACCAGGTTATCGGCTGCATAATCATCGACGAAGCCTCCAGGTTATAAACAGCATCGCGGCCACCAACAAACTTAAAACAATCGTCATTGGCAGGGGTGTATCGTTTTTAACTAGTTGTGGCGCGGTCGGTAAAAAGGTAGCTTCCTGCTTAGATATTGAGTTAATAATATCCTGAATCGACAGACCATTTAGCTGGTAGTAGTTACCGCCAGTCGATAACGCGGCCGCCTTGAGTTGGCTGCGATCTGTAACTTCGTAATCGTAAGTCGTGCTAGTACTAGGATCGACCGCGTAGACGCGGATACCTTTTTGCTTAGCTAAGGCGGCTGCGCTAGTAGTATCAATAATCGGCGTTCCAGCTGTTTGATTATCGGTGGCTAAAATAATTGATTGCGAACGGTGCTGGCCGTTGTTGCCCATGCTCATAACACATGACGCTAGGCCGTCACCGACCAGTGAGCTACCGGCGTTGTCGTTAGAGGCAGTACCGGCTATAAAATCGTTGTATCGTTGGAGCTGGGCGCCAGAAGCGTGGCCAATATCAACACTGCCGTCGGCGGTTGTACCGATATTGACGAAGGCCTGATAGCCAGTTTCTAGCTGGTTATGGACCAGCTGATAATCATCGGTAAGCGGAAAGATGGTGATTGGGCTAGAGTCGAATATCGTTAGGCCAATGCGCTGGCCCGCGAAGGTGTCGGTTAACTCAATAAATTTCGAAAACAGTTTGGCGTCGGTTCCAGTAACCGACCCTGAAACGTCAAGGCACAGCATAATATCACGATTTTTCTCGGCCGGAGAAGTCAACTGAATATTTACCGGTCGGGCGGCCAGCAGGATAGCAGACACCACGGCTAATCCGCAAACCACCAGCAAGGCCCAGACGTATCGACGATACAACCCGATAACTTTTGCGTATGACGGCAGCGCAGCCAGCCGTTCGCTGTGGGCGATTGGCACGCCACGTTTAACTGGTTTTACAGAGCGGCCAAATTTGTAATACAAATAGTAACCTAGCCCAAGCAGCGCCAAAAGCAGCAAAACCATCCACCACCATGCTAACGCCATGACGAAACCACCTGTCGAGCTTTCTCGAGAGCCGAGTCAATCGTACCTCGCATAACCGTATCAAATTCCGGCTCGTAGTAAAGGTCAATGGCCGACGTCAACTCTTGATAGCGACTCATTTTTAAATCAGCCAAAGTCATGACTTGAGCGCGAAAGCCACTAGCCTCGAACGCAAAGTAACGCAGCAGTAAACTAAGCCGCTGATGGCCGTAGCGAATCGTCCAGCGGCGATCGTGGACCTGAGCTTCTACCTCATCGATAAGCTTGAGGTACTTGGCCTTTAATTGTGTCAGGTCGGGCTTAATCGGTTTTTGTGGTGCTAGAGTCGACAGGGTCGCCACGCGACGCTCACGCGTCAGCCAGAAAATCATCGCCCACCATGCCCCAATTGCTAGTACGATGATAACCGCGATAATTAACGCTATTGCTGGATACTGTACTGGAGGGTAAATTGAATTAGCGTCGGACACGTCGTTGTTTCTCCAATAGACGAAAAATGCCGTCAATAACATCGGCTTGACCGTTAACGCGCTCATTGGTGATGGACAGACGTTGCAATAAACTAGCGGTCTGTTTGCGGCGGTCTTCGGTGCTGGCGGCAAATTGACTGCGGATTAATTTATGACTTCGGATAAAAAATGGCATAATGTCATCGTTTGCAATATCATACAAAACATCGTTGTTATAGACGGCAGCAGTTGGGTCGGCGTCACCGATTGTTAGCCATAAAATTTCATGCTGCGTCACCAGCCGTCGGATTAACCGTTCATCGTCTTCGGTAAGTGATAAGTCGTCGGCCAAAATAATTAGAATCATGCGTCGGCGGATATTATTGGCGATGTATTCCAGCTGGCGGTTAAGCTGCGACGGAGCGGCCGATTCGGTGGCGTGGCTGTCGATGTAGCGCAAGATTCTCTCTAGGTGAGTGTTGCTATTTTTTAAAGGAATATACTGCGAACCGTTGCTATCACCGGCTACCATGGATACTAAATCGTCATGCTTTTGAGCGATATAGCCCAATACTCCCGCCGCCGTGACGCTAACGTCGCGCTTAATTTCGCCGCTAGCCGACCGGGCCGCCATATTGCGACCAGTATCGACCACCAACATGATATTATGTTTGCGAATTGCCACGTAGCGCTTAATTAAAGTTTGGCCGCTACGGGCGGTAGCCTTCCAGTCGATGTCTTTGACGTCGTCACCGGCTACGTATTGGCGCAGGTCGTCGAAGTCGATGCTGCGTCCTTTAAATACTGATGCGTATTGACCTTCAAGCAGACCTCGGCTACGTTGATGCGAGTAGATCGACATTTTGGTCTTTACGGCTGTCAGTAAGCTTGGCATGTTCTTATGGTGTGGTAATAGCGTTAAAAATGGCGTCAATAATAGCTTCTGGATGCACTTGGTCGGCAACGGCTTCGAAATTCAATATTAGTCGGTGGCGCAAGACGCTGTGTCGTAGCTGTTTGACATCTTCGGGTATGACATGTGAGCGACCGTTCAAAATAGCTAAAGCCTTAGCTACGTCCTGCAGCACAACACTGCCACGCGGACTAGCGCCCAGCTCAATATAGCGCGCCAAATCCTTATCGATAACCGTTGAAGCCTGGCGAGTGGCATTAACAAGCGTAACGATGTATTTTTTGATTGAATCGTCGACGTAGACTTTGCGGGTTAATTCCTGCAAGAACAGTAAATCCTCGACCGATGCGACTGCTTTGGTTGGTGTGGCATCACTTAGAATACCTTTGTCGATACGATTTAGGATTTCAATTTCTTGGTCGGGCGTTGGGTAATCAATAACTTCCTTAAGCAAAAATCGGTCGAGCTGAGCTTCAGGCAATTCGTAGGTTCCTTCTTGCTCAATCGGGTTTTGCGTCGCCAGCACCACAAACGGTTTTGGCAATCCATAGGCCTTGCCGCCAATGGTCGTCTGACGCTCCTGCATGGCCTCGAGCATGGCGCTTTGGGTCTTGGCGCTTGATCGGTTAATCTCATCAAGCAAGATGAAGTTGGCGTGAACCGGGCCTAGCTGGGTCTCGAAAGTCCCTTTTTGGTAGTCGTAGATTTGAGTGCCGATAATATCACTTGGTAGTAAATCTGGCGTACATTGAATGCGTCGAAAGGTCGCGCTTACGGTGTCGGCCAAGGTACGGGCGGCAGTCGTTTTAGCCAAACCAGGGACACTTTCAAGAAGGATATGGCCGCCGGCCATAATAGCAACGAATAAACTAGTGCGCAGCTGTTCCTGACCAACGACCTTGGTGTTAAATGAATCAGCGATAGCACCAATAATTGACTTGGCGCGTTCCAACTCGGCTGGCGAAATCACTGATGTGCTTTGGGTGGTAGTTTGTGGTTGCATTGCTTTCTCCTTATTTCCAATATTGAGGAATATTCATGACCAATTGACGCTTCTCGTCATCGCTGTAGCCGTCGGGTTGTTCAAAATAATGGTCGTCGTCGAACAGGTTTGGAATCACATCCATGCATATACTTCGTTCGCTGGCTAACATTAACTTTTCCGAACTATTAACATCGGCATTACCAGCTAGGCTAATGATTTTTTGGGTGTCGATTGTACGCAAAAACTGTTGGGCAGCAGATATTAACATGTCGTCGCCGATGATATCGCCGCAGATAATAACCACGCGGCCATTTAGGGCTTCTTTGTGTAAGACCCCGTAAGAGGCGGCGCGCTGGTTAAGGCTACCATATGCATTGCGCTGCATATCCTGGATAATTGACGAATACTCACTTTGTAGATCTTCAAGTTCATAATTTGACATTTCGGGATTAGGGCAGAACTCGCCAGATTCAATCAGGACACCGATGGTTTGTGATTCATCGCTAATAGTGATTGGTTCAATTAATAGCGGGTAAATCCAGGCTCGCAGCTCAGCAGCCAGTGCGATGCAGGTCGATAGCGACGATTCTTTAAGACACAAAATAACCGGTTCAACACCCCTTAAATCGGAGATTTTTTGAGCCAACGACTGTCCAAGAGTAAGACGACTTACGAAATACATAATTTTTCTGATTAACCTTTGTCTCAGATTATGACGAAAAGATTCGTAAAACACAAGCGATATTAAGCAAGCAAAAACAAAAAGACCAAACTTTTGATTTGGTCTTTTTGTTTGGTGCGCGCGAGAGGACTTGAACCTCCACGCCATTGCTGGCACCAGCACCTCAAGCTGGCCTGTCTACCGATTTCAGCACGCGCGCACGTTGAAGTTATTTTAACATGGTTGATATCAGAGGTCAAAGCATGTATAATACCAAAGACCCGGGCGCTTAGCTCAGTTGGCTAGAGCACCTCGTTTACACCGAGGGGGTCGGGGGTTCGAGCCCCTCAGCGCCCACCAAATTGGACCTAAGACCGACTAATTGGCGGTCTTTTTGTTTTTTAATTCTTCAATTAGCGCCAAATACACACCGTTTGTCCAACCGAAGCCGTCCTGTAACAGGTATTCGCCACCGCCGCCCAGGCCATCGCCGCCAAGGACGTTATATTTTTCGACCAAACGATGCGTCTTGTTAAAGACATGGGTCGTCAGGCCTAGCCAGCGTTTGGCGATGGTTTCGGCTAGCGTTTGGTAGCCATAGCGCTCAAGACCTTTGATAGCAAGATATTCTAAGGGTGCCCAGCCATTTGGGGCGTCCCATTGTTGGCCGGTTTTATTTAGGGTTGTTACTAGGCCGCCGGTTTTAAGAAAATCGCTTTCCAGTTTTTTAGCGACAGCCGCAGCTTGCTTGTGGCTAGCCAGGCCGGTATATAGGGGCATCACGGCCGCTAAACTCATAACGCCGGTTGGTTGCTGACGTCGAAAGTTATAGTCGACAAAAAAGCCGGCCGTTTCATCCCAGCAATAACGATTGATTAGCCGTTTGCGATGCTCGGCCAAATTAGTATATTTTCGGACCAGTAGCGGTTGTAGTAGTAAGTGATAGGCGTCGGCAATTGTCATTTCAAGATGGTATAACAGAGCATTAAGGTCGATCGGAATAATATCAGTCGTAGCAATGGTTGTAATTTCGCGAGAATCATTAAACCAGCGTGAACTAAAATCCCAACCCGATTCTGATGCTGCGCGCAGGTCTAAGAACAATTTTTCCTTAGCTTCGCCGGCATGATTGGCGGTGTTGGTGTCTTCGCGTAGCGACTCTGGCCGCGGCGTCGACTTGTTGTCGTAATAACGGTTCAGCACTTGACCGTTTGGCAGCTGTACAACTCTTGCAAAAGCGCGATTCTCGGCTTGGCTCAGTTTATTACGACCGCGCATCCAAAATTTGTACTCAGCAATCATGAGCGGCAGGTATTCGACTAAAATACGCCGGCCTTTGTGGCGGGCCAGCAACTCAACCATATACGCAAAGAATGGCGGTTGCGACCGACTTAGGAAATAGCTGCGGTTGGCGGTAGGCACAAAACCATATTTACGAATCATGTAAGCGCAGTTTTTGAGCATCTCTTCAAGTTGCTGCCAGTGGCCACTTTCGGCAAGACCAAGCATAATAAAATAACTATCCCAGTAAAATTGTTCGTTAAAGCGCCCGCCTGGCACGATATATTTATACGGTAAAGCCAGGAGCGAGCCGCGGTCTTTACGATTGCGACGCTCAAGATGATCCCATAAGCCGTTGATATGTGCTTGAATTGAGGCCGATTTATCGAATTGGAATGGTTTTGGACTATGAGCTGTATCGGCTAGGTCGTAGAAGTGGCGCTTAATAAATTCCCGCAAATCAAAATGCGGATCTTGCTTTAAGAGTTGGTATTCTTGCTGAATTGATTTAATTCGTTCTTTGGGAACTAAATCGACAAACGTTTTGCCGTCTGGATAAACTTGGCTTTTCTGAATATCGCTGAATAGTTCGCCCAACAGTTCGTCGGGTGAGTGCGGTTCAAGGTTGATCGGTGAGTAAGCCCCCGCCTGGACGAGCGAGGCCTTGAATAAATCTTTGCCGGCGTCAATTGTTTCTTTTAGCATGCTTCTACATCAAGTATAAGCATAATCAGATGACTATAAAAGGCTAGTTTTTAGCGGCACGTTTGCGCTGGAGCGGGTCAAGGTAGCGTTTGCGCAGACGCAAGTTTTTTGGAGTCACTTCTAGCAGTTCATCATCAGCCAAAAAGTCGATACATTGTTCTAGACTAAGGTCGGTGAAAGGCGTTAACTGCACGGTACCGTCCGATGATTTGGAGCGCATGTTGGTTAGGTGCTTGGCCTTACAAACGTTAATATCGAGGTCTTCGCTGCGGTTGTTAAGGCCGACAATCATACCCATGTAAACTTCAACGCCTGGGCCGATAAATAAATTACCGCGGCTTTCGGCGTTTTGTAGTGAATAAGGCGTTGAAACACCGGCTTCAAAAGCAACTAGAGCGCCACTGCGAGTGCTTGGCAATTTAGGGCCCATTGGTTGGTAACCATAGGGCAGACTGTTCATAATAACTGTGCCTTTGGTGGCGGTTAGTAACTGGTTACGAATACCAATCATGCCGCGGGTGGTGATTTTGTAGGTTTGGCGAATCGAACCGCTGCTGGTGGTTTCTTGGCCGAGTAGCTCAGCGCGGCGGGTGCCGAGTTCTTGGCTAACGGTGCCGACAAATTCTGGACCAACTTCAACCATCAATTC
>DAIDJW010000003.1 GCA_027451185.1 Candidatus Saccharimonadota bacterium | reverse complement strand
ACTCGTTGACGCCGCCGGTTGTTGATAGCGATACGCCTATGCCGGCCGAGTTGCAGCAAGATGTTTTGTCGCTTGAGTCCGATGAAGTTAAGGCCTCGACAGAGCCGACCGCTGCTAGTGAGGCTGGGCCAACTTCGATTATGCAGCAATACAAAGAAAAGCCATCAACTGAAACGCCGCCATCGGGTGCCATTTACGATACCGAATCTTACCACCGACCAATCGTCGCCAAGCAGGCTGCTAGAGGCGGTGCTTTAAAGATTGTGTTATGGGTCTTGGGTCTAATTATCGTTGGTGCCGGGGCCGGTGCGGCGGTTTATTTCTTTGTCTTCCCTTTGCTTAAATAAGCTGTTTTAGGTTATAATAACCCTAGTAATGAATATTCTTGAGGGGTTAAACAACGCTCAAAAAGAAGCGGTACAGACATTGTCTGGGCCGCTGCTAATTTTAGCCGGCGCCGGTAGCGGCAAGACGAAAACCCTAACCCACAGGGTGGCTTATTTGATTGCCGAGCAGGGGATTTGGCCGAATCAAATTTTGGCCGTAACCTTTACTAATAAAGCGGCGCGCGAAATGCGTGAGCGTTTGGGTAAATTGCTGAACGAGAATAGTCAGCGACGCGATTTCATGCCTTGGATGGGTACTTTTCACGGTATTTGCGTGCGACTGCTGCGTCTGGAAGGCCACGCCATCGGCATTGCTAGAAATTATGTGATTTATGACGAAGATGATCGCCTGGCGCTGGTTAAACAGGCTATGAAACAGCTGTCGATTAGCGACCGCGATATTAAACCATCGGCGGCCGTGGCGGCAATTTCGAAAGCCAAAAACGATCTTATTGCGCCGGCAGAGTTTGAGCTATCGGCGAGCTATCCGTACCAAAAGCATGTCGCTAAAATTTACGCGCTATACGAAAAGTTGCGTACCGCTGCCGGGGCGCTTGATTTTGACGATTTACTGCTCGAAACGGTTCATTTGCTGCGCGACAATAAAGACCTGCGCGAAAAGTGGCGCCAACATTTTAAGCACATTTTGATTGACGAGTACCAGGACACTAACGCCGCCCAGTACCAAATTGTTAAACTACTGGTGAATGACGATCGAAACATCTGCGTCGTCGGCGATGACTGGCAGTCCATTTATAGCTGGCGCGGGGCTGATTTTACTAACATATTGAACTTTGAGCGTGACTTTAAGGGTGCCAAAGTTATTAAATTGGAGCAAAACTATCGTTCGACCGGTAATATTTTGGACGCCGCCCACAATGTAATCACCAAAAACGTTCAGCGTACCGACAAAAAACTCTGGACGGCCGCTGGTGCTGGTGCACCGGTGCAAGTTCACGGCGTCTACGACGAGACTGAAGAAGCGCGCATGGTGGCCGAGAGGATCGGCTCGCACGTCATGATGCAAGCCCGTTCGTATAACGATTTTGCGGTTTTGTATCGTACTAACGCTCTGAGCTACACCTTGGAGCGAGCCTTTATTCAGATGCGCATTCCATACCAAATTGTTGGCGGTATTCGCTTTTATGACCGCAAGGAAATTAAGGATGTCATCGCGTATTTAAAGCTGTTGTTTCAACCAAACGATCGTATGAGTTTTAGTCGGATCGCCAATGTACCGACGCGCGGTGTCGGCGCGGTCAGCCTGGAGCGCTTTTTGAATTGGCAGTCAGCCAGCGGACTGGATATTTTGACGGCCCTTGGGCAGCTTGACGAAACATCGCACGTCATGGCCGGCGGCAAAGCCAAAGTCGCATTGGTCAACCTAGGTAATCGTCTGCGGGCGATTCAGGCCGACGTTGAAACCAGTTCGCCAACCGCAATCATTGAACGGATTATTAAGGCGACCGATTACAGTCATTATATTAACGATGGTACGCCGGGCGGCGAGGAACGCGAAGAAAACCTAGGCTCGCTAGTGTCGGACGCTGGCAATTTTGCGACAATTCAAGATTTTCTGGAAGAAGTAGCCTTGATGTCGAGTGCCGATCAAACTAATGACGACGAAAAAGTAACACTGATGACACTACACGCCGCCAAGGGGTTGGAATTTCCGGTCGTCTTTATGATTGGTCTTGAAGAGGGGATTATGCCGCATGCCCGTGTCTTTGAGGCTGGGCCAGCCGAGCTCGAAGAAGAGCGACGGCTGTGTTACGTCGGCATGACCCGAGCTAAAGAAGAGCTTCACCTTAGTTACGCCGCCAGTCGTTTGCAGTTTGGACAACGGACTTATAACCCAGTCTCGCGATTCATTGCCGACATGGGCGAGGGTTTAACGATGACCATGCCTAGCAACGGTTTTCGCAGTTCACTCGACGACGAGTCGCAAGATTTTTATAGCGATGAGATGTTTAGTAGTGGCGATATGGTGCGATCGGCGGCCTTTGGCGTTGGCGAGGTGATTGCCACCGATGGCCTAGCGGTAACGGTGCAGTTTGAAAACGGCACTACCAAGAAGCTAAACGCCGAATATGCCCGACTTGAAAAGATTTAGCCCAGGCGAATTACTCTTGAGCGAAGGCCTTGCAGGCCTTTAATTTACATCGCTGACACGTGAAATTAAAGGCGCGAGGACAGCCGAGCGAAAGAGTGATTGCCTGGGCTAAATCCTTACTTTCGGCTATAATGGTTACTGACGTGTTGACAAGTGGGATTCTTACGAAAAAGATAGTTCGCCGCGCTGCGATCTTTTTTGCTTGCTTTACACTAGTGTTAGCTGGTTTTTACATTGCTCCTCAAGCAGTTCATGCTAGCAATGGTAGTGTCGGCGGCCGACTGGTGACAATTTACGACCGCGGCGAGAAG
Organism: Candidatus Saccharimonadota bacterium; assembly: GCA_027451185.1. GTDB lineage: Bacteria > Patescibacteriota > Saccharimonadia > Saccharimonadales > Saccharimonadaceae > DAIDJW01. Next base: position 21,746 of record DAIDJW010000003.1, on the reverse strand, counting down.
AAAGTCGTTTTGAGCAACGGCGTCACTATCGGCGATGCGCTTAAAAAGGCTAACATTAAGCTTGACGCCCACGACAACGTTGAGCCTGGCGTCGACACTAAAATGGTCGCTCCGTCGTATTATGTTAACGTTTATCGCGCACGACCAGTATTGGTCGTTGATGGTTCAACGCGAGTTAAGGTGATGACGGCCTTCCAGACGCCAGACCAAATTGCTAAGGACGCCGGCATATCACTCTACCCAGAAGATATTGCGACCCTGAGTCAAATTGAAGACCAGGATATTGTCAGCGACGGCGCCGGCCTAAAGCTGACCATTAAACGAGCAATTCCAATTACACTTGACCTTTACTCGCAGGCTACGCCGGTGCGGACCCAAGCGGCCACTGTCGGCGATATGCTGCGCGAGAAGAAGATTGTCTTGACGACCAAAGACCACGTTGTACCACCACTTAATACGCCGATTACGGCGGGCATGACGGTTCAGATTTGGCGCGAAGGTAAACAGACCATCACCACTCAAGAAGCGGTGCCATTTGCTTCGCAAACTGTACAAAGCGGCGATTACCCGCTGGGGTACCAGGCCGTCCAGACGCCCGGCCAAAACGGCCTTGCCACCGTAACTTACGAGATTGTGCTTGATTCGAGTGGCCAGATTGTTAGTAAAACGGAGATTGCGCGCATCGTTACGGTTCAGCCAGTTACGCAGGTTCAGGTGCTTGGTGTCAAGCTATCGGGAACTAATTTTTCGGCGCAGAGTCAGGCGATTATGGCGGCCGCCGGCATAGCGGCCAGCGACTACGATTATGCCGCCTATATTGTTAATCATGAAAACGGCATGTGGTGCCCGACGCGTTGGCAGGGTGAGCGCGGTTGTCCGTCGGACTACGTGCCGGCTAGCGCCGGCCTAGGCCCTGGTTACGGTCTGTGTCAGGCCACGCCGGGCAGCAAGATGTCATCGGCTGGCGGCGACTGGGAAACTAACCCAATTACGCAGATGATTTGGTGTAGTGGCTATGCTAACAGTCGTTATGGAAGCTGGCAAAACGCGTATTTGCACTGGGTGAGTTATCACTCATGGTAGTTCCTAAAAAATCACTTGGCCAACACTGGCTCAAAGACCGCGATATATTGGCGGAGATTGCCGAAGCTGCCAAAATCAAAATTGACGATACCATACTAGAGATTGGGCCTGGCCTGGGCACACTAACGAGCGAGTTATTGCGACGAGCCGCAAAAGTTGTGGCTGTTGAACTTGATGATGATTTAGCACGCAAATTACCAGGGCAGTTTCCGGGTAAAAATCTGGAAGTTGTTAACCAAGATATTTTGGCGTTTGACCTAACAAAACTACCTAGGGACTACGTCGTAGTCGCTAATGTGCCGTATTACATCACTGCCAAAATCGTACAGCTGCTGCTTGGTGCGGTGAACAGACCGCGTCGTATCGTCTTGCTGGTGCAAAAAGAAGTTGCTGAGCGCTTGGCAGCCGAGCCGGGTGATATGAGTATCCTGGCGGTCAGCGCCCAAATTTATGCCGATGTTAGTTTGGGGATTTTGGTACCGGCCGAATACTTTACGCCGCCACCAAAAGTCGATAGTCAAGTAGTGATTTTGGATTTACGTCCAAAATCGCTGCTAGGCTCAATCGCAGAACATACTTTTTTTCGGGTTGTTCGAGCTGGTTTTTCGGCCAAGCGCAAAAAGTTGCGTAGTTCACTGGCTGGTGGATTAGGTATCGATAAAGATAGGGCCGTTTTGCTGCTTTCGTCGGCCGGAATTGACCCAGACGAGCGCGCCCAAGATCTGACCATCAACGACTGGCTTGAATTAGCTAAAAGAATTTAAGCTTATCAAAGCGAAGTTATAGCCCCTTCGCTCCACTGTCCTCGCGCCTTTGATTTCACGTGTCAGCGATGTAAATCAAAGGGCTGCGGGGTGTTCGCTCAGGGGTTATAACTTCGCTTTGGCGAAGCCAAACAAACTGCCCGAATGAAGGCCCCGCAGCCCCTAATTTTACATCGCTAAACGTGAAAATTAGGGCGCGAGGACAGCCGAACGAGGGCAGTTTGTTTGGCTTCGCCAACATCTGTTATAATTACCCTTGATGGAACCCGAGCAAACAAAGAAGCTTTATATTACGACGGCTATTCCGTATGTCAACGGCACACCGCACATTGGCAATGCCCTCGACTATCTGCTGGCCGATATTTGGACGCGTTACCAACAGCAAAACAGTCAAGAGGTGCGTTTTCAGGTTGGCACCGACGAGCATGGCAATAAAATTGCCGCCAAGGCTGCCGAAGCCGGCATCGATGCCAAGGCTTACGCCGACCGTATGTATGTTAACTTCGAGGCGCTAATGAAGAAAATCGGCGCTCAGTATACTGATTTTGTTCGAACCACCGACCCGCACCATGAACGAGCCGTGCAATATATTTGGCAGCAGCTAAAGCCGTACATCTACAAGGGCTCTTACAGCGGCTGGTACTGCGTTGGCCACGAAGCTTTCTTTACCGACAAAGAAGTTCAAGAGACTGGTGGTATCTGCCCCGACCACCAAACACCATATCAGCAGGTTAGCGAGGACAACTACTTTTTCAAAACCAGTGCTTTTACTGACAAAATTAAAGCGGCGATTGCCGACGGCACGATGCAGATCGTACCGGAATTTCGCAAGAACGAATTTTTGGAACTGATTAAAGACGGACTGCCCGATGTAAGTGTCTCGCGTCCGAAAAAGAGCCTCACTTGGGGTGTGCCAGTGCCTGATGATCCCGAGCAAATTATGTATGTTTGGATTGATGCGCTCGCCAATTATATTACGGTCATTGGCTATCCAGATAATCCGGAGTGGAAAGAGTACTGGCCAGCCGATGTACAGGTGATTGGCAAGGATATTTTGCGTTTTCACGCTGGTATTTGGCCGGCGATGTTGATGGGTTGCGGCTTGGCCTTGCCGAAAAAGTTGATGGTGCACGGTTTTGTTAACGTTGGCGGCGCCAAGATGAGCAAAACCGTTGGCAACGTCGTTGACCCGAATGAAATAATCGATAATTACGGCGTTGATGCTTTCCGTTATTTCTTTGCGCGTCATATCCCAACCCAGGACGACGGTGATTTTACGTGGGAAAAGTTCGAAAGCGCTTACAATACCGAACTGGGTAATGATTTAGGCAATTTGGTTCAACGTGTCGCCAGTATGCTCACCCGCTACGAAGCTGGTGTCATTGGCGATGCCTCGCAGAGTGAGCATGACATGGGTGCCTATCACGAAGCCATTGACCGGCTTGAGTTTAACCGCGCGCTAGACGAAGTTTGGCTAATGGTACGTAGTTTGAATCAATATATTGATAATGTTAAACCCTGGGAAATTGCTAAACTGGCCGACAAGAATGCCGACGAAAAAGAGCACCTGAGTGAAGTTCTGGCCTATGCCGCCTTGGCAATTCTGCAGATCGGTGATTTATTGGTGCCGTTCTTGCCAACGACAGCCGCAGCGATTCATGACATTTTTGGCAGCGGAGTCGTTAAAATGCCAGCCAATATGTTATTTCCGAAGATTTATCGATACTCGGCCGATCCACGCTCGGCTGCGCCAGCACCGGGTAAATAATGTTAATTGACACCCATTGTCATATTCACGAAGCCGACTATCCACTACCGGCAGTCGAAGTTTTAGCTCGGGCCCACGCTGCCGGTGTTGATAAGATGTTCTGTGTCGGCACCTCAGGTCAGAGTTCGGCTGATGCGGTGAGATTTGCAGCCAAGCATAACGAAACAGCGGCGATTATTGGCGTACATCCCCACGAAGCCAAACACGGCTGGGCAAAAATCGGCGAGCTGCTGCAAGGCGACCGTAGCAAAATCATCGGCATTGGTGAAATCGGTTTAGACTATTTCTATGATTACAGCCCGCGCCACCAGCAGATTGAGGCGCTGGAACAACAAATCGAGCTGGCCTTGAAGTACGGGCTACCGATTAGTTTTCATGTTCGTGAAGCATTTGACGATTTTTGGCCGATTTTTGATAATTTCCACGCTATTAGAGGTGTGATGCATAGTTTCACCGACTCTTCGGTCAATCTAGAACAGGGCTTGAAGCGCGGTTTATGCGTTGGAGTCAATGGCATTAGTACTTTTACGCGCGACGAAGTTCAGCAAGCGGTCTTCGCCACCATACCGCTGGAGCGTTTATTATTTGAAACCGATGCCCCATTTTTGACGCCAGTGCCATTTCGTGGTAAAATAAATGAGCCAGCGTTTGTGAGAAATGTGGCTGAACATTGGGTGGGTGTCAAAGGTGTAGCCTTTGATGAAATGGCTTCGGCAACAACCGCCAACGCCAGTGCTCTCTTTAGCTTATGACACCACAGAATATCGAATTCCAAATTCCCAATCAGGACCAGCATGGCCCTGATTCTTTGGCGCCCTACGCCTCGATTGATAAACGTCTTAACAAAGCGACAACACCTGAAGTTGCAGACAACCCGCTACCAAATGAAGTTTTATACATGCGCCAGCTTGGCAATAGGATCTCGGGCCTACGCGACCACGCCGTCCAGGTTCAGGCCGAACGTGACGCCAAACGCCATTCACCGACGGACCTGGTGGTGGGGGGCTTTGATCGACTATTGGGTCGACACACTCGACCAACCCAATCGGCCAATACACTGCGCACTACCCTGATGGATCGTGAAGATTCGATGGTTGGTAGTAAAGTTTTTAAACACGACATCGCTCAAAACGCCACAAGACACTTTTTTTACGATGATGCTTACCAGCATCAAGCTTGGGTTTTTGTTGAAGCTAAACCGCGCATCGATGGTGGTTTTGACTATGAAAAAGATATGCGTTACGACATCGATGACGATGGCGTGCTAGAAGTGGCGCGGGTCGAAGATAGCCAAAACCCGCAGGGCTATCGCTACGCCTGGCAGTATATTGGCAGCGAAGAATACAATAAATTGCGCCTGGCTTCCGATCTTTACTATCAGCAAATTGTTGAAAAAATCTACCAGCCAGACTACGGTATAACCGAGTAAACTGGTATACTAAATTAAGTGAAAAGAGACTTTATCTATCTTGACCATGCCGCGGCGACGCCGCTTGACGAGCGTGTGGCGCGAGCCATGCAGCCTTATTATAGTGAGCAGTTTTTTAACCCATCGAGCCCTTACGCACCGGCGATTGAAGTGCGGCGTGACTACGAAGCCGCCAAGGCTAGTCTGGCGCATTCAATTGGGGCTCGTCCCGACGAATTAGTCATGACGGCTGGCGCCACGGAGTCAATTAACTTGGCGTTTGGCAGTGTCGAGGGCCACGTCGTGACTGCTGAAATTGAACATCATGCCGTGCTGCGAGCCGCCGAGAAACACGAACACACGCTAGTCAAAAGCGACGAACACGGTTTAGTTTCGGCGGAGGCTGTCAAAAAAGCCATTCGGCCAGACACGCAACTAGTTAGTATCGCCGTTGCCAATAACGAACTGGGTACAATTCAGCCGCTGCGCGAGATTGCCGAGGTTGTAAAAGCCGAGCGGGCCGCTCGCTTGGATCGCGGCGACCGAACCCCGATTTACCTGCATAGCGATGCTTCGCAAGGTGTTGGCCAACTAGATGTCAACGTCGCACGGCTGGGTGTTGATATGTTGACGCTCAATGCGGCGAAGATTTATGGTCCAAAGCAAGTTGGTTTGTTATGGGCGGCATCGGACGTCCGCATAACGCCACAAATTGTCGGCGGCGGACAGGAGCGAAACCTGCGCAGTGGCACCGAAAACGCGGCTGGGGTGATTGGTTTTGCTAAGGCTCTAGAACTTGCTAGCGAACATCGTAAATATGAATCAGAGCGTCTGGCGAAACTACGCGACCATCTGGAAAAATATTTAGTCGATAATTTTTCGCAAGCCGTTATGTCTGGTCATCCGCGTCATCGCTTGAGTGGTCATTTGCATATTTCATTCCCGGGTGTTGACGCCGAAAGAATTGTCTTCGCGCTTGAGAACCGCGGTGTGTTAGTGGCGACCGGCAGTGCCTGTGCTGCCAACCAAGGTACACGCTCACATGTCCTAACGGCTATTGGTTTAGCGCCCGAAGTCGCCGACGGCAGCTTGCGTTTGACATTAGGGCACCTGAACGACGACGCTTCAATTCAGCGAGCCGGTGAAATTATTGCCGAAGAAATCAAACATGAAATGGAACGAACTCGCTAATGCTTAAATGGTTATTTTTAATTCCCGGCCTTTTAGTGCTATTAATTGGCGGCCTGAGTTGGTATTTACAGCCCGACGATTTCATTGGCTGTCCCACGACACCTTCGGGTGAGGGAACGTGCGTTAAAGTGGGCGCGATTGTCGCTATTAGCGGCGGTGATACATCAGCCCGGACCGAGTCGGCGATTCAGTTATATAAAAACGGCTGGGGTAATTATGTGGTCTTTTCGGGCGCCGCTCAGGACAAAAGCGGCCCAAGCAACGCGGCAGCCATGAAAGCCCAGGCTGTTAGCGAAGGTGTGCCGGCTGACGTAATTCATCTTGATGAATATGCCGCCAGCACTGAGCAGAACGCCACCAATACCAAGAGCATCTTCGATAAATTGGGTGTGACGAGTATTATTTTGACTACTTCTGGATATCATCAGCGGCGAGCTTATTTGGAGTTTAAGCGGGCTGATAGCAATATTATCATCTACAACAAGCCGGTCTTAAGCGATCAGGACTGGTCGTTTTGGTGGTGGCTGACGCCGCGCGGTTGGTGGTTAGCGCTGAGTGAGTTAGCGAAAATCATCATTCTTCATGTTACAGGAGTTGGCAGTGCCTAGAGTTTATGTTGGTATGAGTGGCGGCGTTGACTCGTCGCTAACGGCAGCGCTGCTGAAAGAGCAGGGCAACGACGTAACTGGTGTTTACATGAAAAACTGGACTCAGGATATGCCAGGTATGCGCTGCCCGTGGGCCGATGATTTAGCTGACGCAAAGCGCGTAGCGGTGCAGTTGGGGATTGATTTTAAAGTGTTTGATTTCGAGAACGAATATCGCCACAAAGTGGTTGATTACATGATTGACGAATACAAACGGGGCCGCACACCAAATCCGGATATTATGTGTAACCAAGAGGTGAAGTTTAAGTTGTTCTTGGAGACTGCGCTTGAGGACGGGGCAGATTTAATTGCGACCGGACATTATGCGGTTGTTGACAACTTTACGACTGAGCAGCTCGCCGGTCAAGGCGCTGTAGGAGTCCGCTTTTCTGACAATCTTCCGCTGGAAGATGGTCAGAGCGCTGGGCTGAAATCGCTTATTACAACCGATTTCACACCCTCCTCCAGCGCCTTGGCGCAGCGGCCTGCTCAATTGAAACTTGCAGCCGATTCCAATAAAGATCAGACATATTTTCTTTATCGGGTTTCAGGCGGCGCACTACAAAAGGTTCTATTTCCGCTGGGCGGTTTTACAAAGCCGCGGGTACGTGAGATGGCGCGTGAGCGCGGGCTTTATACGGCCGCCAAAAAAGATAGCCAAGGGATTTGTTTTGTTGGTCAAATTGGTATTCGCGAATTTTTGAGCCAATACGTCGAGCTGGTGCCGGGCGATATTATTGATAAAACGACTGGCAAGGTTTTAGGTCGGCACGATGGTGCAATTTTTTACACAATTGGCCAGCGCCACGGTTTGGAACTTGGCGGCGGTTTGCCGTACTACGTCGTGGGAAAAGACATGGCTGAAAACGAAGTCTACGTGACGACTAATTTGAACGACGAGAATCTTTGGAAGCCAGAAATCGAGCTGCAAGAAGTCCACTGGATCAACGACGCGCCGAGCGCAGGTGATTACAAAATTCGCGTCCGTCACCGCGCCGCACTAGTATCGGCGCATTTAAGTTATGACGGAGACAAGATTATCCTAAAGCCGGCTTCGCCAGAGCGCGCCGTGGCCGCCGGACAATCGGTCGTGATCTACGGCGGCGATGTTTGCCTGGGTGGCGGCATTGTCGTTTAATAACAATTAAAGCTTAAACGGCATGTTATAATTACCTCATCTAGTATTTAAGTTAGGGTGGGCAATGCACAAACGAAACACCGGTTTTACTCTCGTCGAGCTCCTCATCGTCATCGTTGTCATCGCCATCCTGGCGGCTATCACAGTGGTAGCCTATAACGGCATAAGTAAACGTGCTCAAGCCTCTGTCGCTCAGGAACAACTGTCACAAATTAATCACGCTATTTCGAGCTACTTCGTTGACAACAATGCCTATCCAACTCAACTATCGGCTCTCAACATTCAAAACACTAGCAATGTCTCATACCAGTACAGCGTTAACAATACCGCTACTCCAGCCACCTGGTGTGTTACTGCCACGTCCGGCACTACCAGCTACTACCAGAACAACACCGACCACACCATCCCAACCCCAGGCGGCTGTCCTGGTCACGGCCAGAATGGGGTAGCAGCGATAACGAATTTAGCGACAGTACCCAGAGGTACTAACTATTTACCGGTTGCCGCCAATACGGGAACCGGTCTACGCAACGATAGGTACGGTAACGACGGTACATACTCTATCCTAACCGGGGCAACCGACGGCCCCGTCGGCATAGATACAATCGACAGATTTACGGTAACCACCGCCACTAACCCGGGTCACGGGTTTACAGTTGATGGCAATACAGAGGTATCGTCACCGGTGGATGATGCGTCGTATGCTAATCTGCCGGTGTCAGGAGGTCAAACCTATACAATATCGTGCTACATAAGGTATTCTGGCCCAGCGCGTCATTTTGCGATCATCGCTAGGCCAGCAATAGACAACAGCAACTGGGTGAGCGGCAGTCTTGGCACGGTCAGTGTGTTATCGTCAACAAATAACTGGGTGCGTATTAGTGATACATACACAATGCCTGCCGGTACGAATTATTTAGCTTTTATGGTACGATCTACCGACTCAAACGCCGACTCAATTGGCGACACCTATGATGCCACCGGTCTTATGGTTACTAGGGGCTCAACTCTGTATAATTACGCCGACGGCAATAGTCCAAGCTGGATCTGGAGCGGTACGCCGAACGCCTCAACGTCGACCGGGCCGGTGCTATAATGAACACTCACAAGAAGCGATATGCGGCTTCGGGTTTTACCCTGGTCGAGCTCCTCATCGTGATTGTTGTAATTGCCATCCTAGCCACGATATCAATCATTTCATATAATGGTATCCAGCAGCGTGCCCGTAATACACAAACAGTGAATGCGGCACATGATTATCTAACGGCACTTCAGGCATATTTAGCGCAGAACGGTAGCTATCCTGTTGTGCCCACCGGGCCAATGTATTGTCTTGGGCAAGATGCGGTTTATTGCACCACGGCGACAGGCAACTGGACGCGCAGCGCGGCGCTAGAGTCGGCCCTACAAACGATAATCTCGGCCTTACCGGTACCGAGCGATGGTCCGGGCACGGCTGCAACTTCGGATGGCGACCTTGGTTACATACCCGCCAGATCACCATCTACGTCGTACCCCACCTTAGATGGGGTTAACTCAGCCTTCTTGATTTATATACTTGAAGGCTACACGTCATGTCCGGTAGGCCCCGTGGCTTCAGGAGGCTGGCCTAGCTTTTTCTCAACACCACCATCGAGTGGTCCAACCTATTACCATATGGGTGTTTCAGTTTGTTGGGTGCCGCTTAATCCCGCATAGCATTGCGGGGCCACATAAAGCAGGACTAACGCCGGATATCGTGATATAATGAACTCCGTATATAGTGTTATATTCAAGTATTTATCATTATTTAAATTAGGGTGGGCAATGCGCAAAAGAAACACCGGTTTTACCCTCGTCGAGCTCCTCATCGTCATCGTTGTCATCGCCATCCTAGCGGCCATCTCGGTGGTAGCCTATCGCGGTGTCGCTAGTAACGCTCAAGCCGCCGCCATTAAAGCTAATCTAGCTCAAGCTTCAACTAAACTAGAGCTCTACCGAGTAGATAATAACGGCAACTATCCACCAGACCAAACCACTCTCCTAACGCTACTAAAATCAGACCCCACTACAACACTAACCTACGGCGCCAACAACACTACCAACCCTGCAACCTATTGTCTAACTGCTACCCAAGGCACTCAACAATTCTCAATTAGCTCCACAACCAATACACCAAGCGATAGTGCTTGTGTGGTGAATTTGGCACGCGACCCGGCAGCAACGGCCAATCTCAACGTCCCCGGTACGCTCGGATGGCTACCGCAGTGGTTCGGGTCGGGCGGTGCTGGCACCACAACGCTAGTTACCGGAGCGATAGACGGACCGGCGGGCCTTTCCACCTATATACGCAAGACATGGACAACCGCTCCTGCGGTTAGCGGCAGCGGGGCCACGGGGTTCGGCTACTGCAACTACTCCCGAAGTGGAACCGATACGACAAGCGGAATGCCGGTTTCGGCGGGAGCCGTCTATACCATCTCTTCCTACTTGCGCTCATCAAAGAGCTTCACTGGCGACTGGCATAACGAAATGGCCTGGCGCGACTCGACTGGTGCCGTGGTCGGGACATTCTTTGTAGGTCCGATAACGGCCACACTTCTCGCGAATACTTGGACGCGGATTTCTACTACTATGACTGCGCCAGCTGGCGCAGTGCGTATCACTGGCGTCGTTACACCGTCGATGAGCCCCACGTCTGCCTGGGCGGTTGGTGACACCCTCGATGGTACCGGCCTCATGGTCACCCAAGGTTCAACCCTCTATAACTACGCCGACGGCTCCAGCCCTGGCTGGGCTTGGACTGGCACCCCAAACGCCTCAAGCTCGATTGGACCAGCACTATGAGCCGAGCTAAGCTGAATCAGTCACAACAACACACCCAACTGCAGCGAAGTGGCTTCACGTTAGTGGAGCTATTAATCGTCATCGTTGTCATCGCCATCCTAGCGGCTATCACGGTGGTAGCCTATAACGGAGTTAGCAAACGTGCCCAAGCTTCGGCTCTTCAGGCCAACCTTGCGCAGGTTTCTACTAAGCTAGGAACATACTTTGTCGATAATAGTACTTATCCAAACCTACTATCTGATATTGGCATAACCGATTCCGTAGGCGCATCATATTATTATTCAGTCGATAACACAGCCAATCCAGCTACGTGGTGCGTGACGGCAACTAACAATACGGCCAACTACTTTGTATCAAGTGCTAACAGTCAGCCAACTAGCGGTTCGTGTCCGATAAGTAACCTGGTCTTAAATCCGAGCGTTGCTTCTACTCACTATTGGGGTTACTACGGCGCAGGGGGCACCGTGGCCGTATCTGTCCAGACGACGGTCGGTTTCTCGGGAAGTAACTTTTATCATATTGCATGGACAGCGGACGCGACCGCTACTAGTGGTGGATGCTATCCTTATGGTGCTGGGCTCGGTAATATTAAACCTGGAGGAACGTACACGGTCAGTTTATATGTTCGGCCGAGCAAAGCTGAAATATTCATTGCACAGGTTAACTGGCAAAACTCTACCTCGGCCAGTATCGGATCAAACGTTGGCGTGCCGGCAGTCTCGGCTCCGGCAGGTGCTTGGACTAGACTCTCGGGTACGGTTGTTGCCCCTTCTGGCGCCGACCATATGTCTTTCTTGGCATACCTGGCTAACTCGGGTAATAAATGGCTGGCTAGTGACTGGCTGGATTGCGACGCAGCAATGCTGACTCAGGGTTCCACTTTATATAATTACGCTGACGGCACGAGCCCGGGTTGGGCTTGGAATAACGGTACAGTTGACTCGGCGTCAACCGGGCCTGTTTTATGATAAAACTCTACACAAAACAGTATAAGACTGATAACGGCTTCACGTTGGTGGAGCTGTTAATCGTCATAGTCGTCATTGCCATCCTGGCCGCCATCACCATTGTTGCCTATAACGGAGTCTCTGGTAATGCCCGTAACTCTGTGCTAAAGGCCGATTTAGCCCAAGCCGCCCAAAAACTTGAGACATATAAAGTCGATAATAACGGTAATTATCCGAATATACTATCGGACGCTCAAATAGGTAACGGGAGTGGTCTTTACGCGTATCGCTACAGCGCTACAACCAATAGCTACTGTTTAACAGAGTCAAATGCCTCGGCTTACAGCTATGTCACGAATGTCCTAAGAACACCTCAGGGCGGCACTTGTGACGGTATAAACGGCTGGTGGCTTATGAATGGCGATGGTTCTGATTCATCTGGAAACGCCAACTCAGTAGCCACACTTACGGCAGTTAGCGGTCAGGGCCAAAATAATAATTCAACCGGTGCGTATGTTTTTGATGGTACCACAAGTACCCAGTTTGCGATTAATGATTCACCAAGTCTAGACCCAACTATGGGCATTACGGTTTCGGCGTGGGTCAAGGTGACAGCCTATAACACTGTCGCGGGAGCCAGCGGTGTTGTGTCGAAAGATATATCGGGCACATTGAGTAACCCACCTTACGCGTTAGTCGTTAATGGTACGGGGACATGGGTAGGAAGTATTAATACGGCATCAAACGCAGTTACATCTCCGACTTGCCCGAACATACTTTCACTTGGTGTCTGGTATTTTCTTGTAATGACCGCGGACGGCGCAAATGTAACGAATTACCAGAATGGTAATAAGTGCATTCAGGCGGCTACAACTAGCCTTCCCGGCGCCACGACTGGAATGCTGCGTATCGGCCAGCAAAAAAATGGTATGAACCGCTGGCTCACCGGTTCAATTGACGACGTTCGGGTTTATGGACGAGCTCTTAATCAAGATGAAATATCGGCCCTCTACGCCGCCGGAGCCCAGTAGTCTCATTGTAAAATCGAATCAGACTTGCTAGAATAACAGAGATGAACGCCCAAGAAATCCGCAACGCGTATCTTAAATTTTTCGAAGAACGCGGCCACCATGCTATCAAACGTGCGCCGCTAGTTCTTAAAGACGACCCGACGACATTATTTACTGGTAGCGGCATGCAGCCGATGATTCCATTTTTGCTCGGCCAGCCACACCCCGACGGCCAACGCATTGTCGACAGCCAAACTTGTCTGCGCGCCCAAGACATCGACGATATCGGCGACAACCGCCACACGACTTTCTTCGAAATGCTGGGCAACTGGAGTATGGGCGACTACTTTAAAGAGCAGCAAATTGAATGGATGTTCGAATTCTTAAGCCAGGTGGTGGGGCTCGATATGAGCCGGCTGTATGTAACTTGTTACATTGGCGACGAGCGCTACGGCATTCCCAAGGATACCGAAGCGTCGAGCGTTTGGAAGCGATTGTTTGAACAACACGGCTTAAGCGCCGGCGAGGCTGAAATTGGTTCCGAGTCCGACGGTTACAAACGCGGTATTCACGACGACGAGCGAATTTTTTACTATGACGGCAGCAAAAACTGGTGGAGCCGCAACGGTTCGCCAGAAACGACACCAATTGGTGACCCGTGTGGCCCGGACAGCGAAATGTTCTATGATTTTGGCACGCCACACAACCCAGCGTTCGGTGAATTTTGCCACCCCAACTGCGATTGCGGCCGTTTTATGGAAATCGGCAACAACGTCTTTATGGCTTACCGCAAAGTGGCCGACGGCAAATTCGAAGAACTTGAGCAAAAGAACATCGACCACGGCTCGGGCCTGGAGCGCATTGCGGCGGCTAAACTAGGCGACCCCGATGTCTTTAAAATTAGCCTAATGTGGCCGATTATCGAAAAACTCGAGTCACTGAGTGGTAAGAAATACGATTCGCACACCGAAAGTATGCGTGTGATTGCTGACCACCTGCGCGCCGCCACATTCCTAGCGGTTGACGGTTGTGTGCCGAGCAACAAAGAGCAGGGTTATGTTATGCGCCGACTACTACGCCGGGCGATTCGCTTTGCCTTTGACCTGGGAATTGAGCAAAACTTCTTGGAGCAGGTCGTGCCTGTGATTGCTGATCTGTACCGCAATGATTTTCCAGAAGTGGCCGAAAACCGTGACAATGTCATCGCAGTTCTGGTTAAAGAAGAAAAAGCTTTTCGCCAAACACTTCGCAACGGCTTAAAAGAATTCCGCAAATTGTTTGCAACTGCGCCACAAGAACCTTCAGAAACGGCTTCGCTCCGGGTCTCGAACGGGGCCCCGGCGCCCGTCGAAACTCGGGCTGCAGATGTTTCTGAAAATTCTGTGTCGCACTCGCAAAATGTCGGTGCGAAACTATTTACGCTTTATGACACATACGGATTTCCGGTTGAATTATCAACCGAAGAAGCTTTTCGTCAGGGAATTGAATTACCGGCAAATTGGCGTGAGCAATTTGACACCAAGATGGAAGAGCAGCGCAACCGTTCGCGTACTGCCACCAAAGGTGAATTCAAAGGTGGTCTAGGCGGTGATTCGTTGATTCACAAAAAATATCACACGGCAACGCATTTGTTGCAATCAGCCCTGCGTCAGCTGTATGGCCCCGAACTGCGCCAGCACGGCAGCAATATTACCGAAGAGCGTCTGCGCTTTGACTTCAACCACGACGGTAAACTGCCGGAAGAAGATTTGCGTAAAATCGAAGACCTAGTTAATGCTTGGATTGCCGAAGATTTGCCGGTAACCTTTAAAGAATATCCAACCCAAGAGGCGCTCGACATGGGTGCGATTGGTCCGTTCGGTGAACGCTACAATGAAACCGTCAAGGTCTACCAAATGGGCGAGGGTGACCATATTGCCAGCCTTGAAATTTGCGGCGGTCCGCACGTTGACCACACTGGTCAATTGGGCGAAGACGGTAAGAAGTTCAAGATTGTTAAACAAGAAGCCTCAAGCGCCGGTATTCGCCGAATTAAAGCAGTGCTAGCCTAGGCGACCAATCGGGCGCGAAAAGTGCCTAGTTTGTGTTTTTTTCTCATGGCATTTAGGCCCACGTAGAGCGCGTCAATAGCTGGATAGCCGAATTGATCAGCTTCTGCCATAGCGGCTAATTCCTTCTCGTTAACTGGGTCATAGCTACCTATAGTAACCGTACCGCTACCTAAATTAGACCTTTCGCCGCCTGTCGTCGAAAAGGTGTAGTCATATCGTTTCGTGAGGTCGATGCCGGTGTTGTATGTTGCGGCAACGGCAAATTTATAGCGTCGTCGTGAGTTGGTTTCAGTATATTCTAGGCCAACATCAAAACCCTCACCGGCTCTGACGGCTTGCTCATAGGTTTCACCCTTGTACTCAGCTGTGTGGTGGTGTGTTTTGTTGCGGCGTGTCGATAATTGATACACTTGCTGGATGTTGCGTTTTGCATGTATTGTTTGCAGGTAGTCTCTCAGGTTTTCAATAATATCGCGCGCACTAACATCCGTGCTGTCGAGTAGAGCTTCAAAATTACTACTTTTGTCGAGGCGAATAGCTAAAGCAGCGGCCACGTCGTCATTATTGAGATGCGATTGCTTATCGATAAACGGACGATTCACTTTCCATGCCTTAAATCTTGGTTCGTAAATGTAGGTGGCAGTGTCAAAGCTATTACTACTGGCAACGCCAATAACGACCCGTTCATCTTCTTTGTCTGGGCTATCAATATCAAGCGAAATCGACGATATATCTACTCCAGGCGTTTTAGCACCGGCCCTCGTGCTAATCAAACTTATCTTCGACAAGTTGGGTAGAGCATCCGAAAAACGTAGTTCATCAGTTGTTGTGCGTATAGCATCCACCAGCTGCGCGCGCTCAGCCGGGTCAATTCCCAGTGTTCTACCGCTGGAATGAAAGACTGATGGAATAGCAATATTTTCTCCAGGATGCTTCATTTGGAACAATTATACCATAATATTGACATTTTACAATATAAATAGACCATAAGCACCAAGGGTGTATAATATAGGGCAGTTATGGTACTAGAAAAACTACGTTCAGTTAGAAAATCAGTTCGAAAAACCGTCGACTCCGACGATTATGTTGTGGCGCTCGACATTGGTACGGAATTTGTTAAGGCGTTAATCGCCAAAATTGAAGACGATCAACTTAAAATTATTGGTGTCGGCCGGGCGCGCCAAGACGTCAGCGATATGCACTCCGGAGCGATTGCCGATATTGCCGGCGTCGTGCGCCACTGCGAAGCGGCCCTAAATGACGCCGAGCAACAGGCCGGCCTACAGGCTAAAAGGGTGGTGATTGGTATTGCTGGTGAGTTGGTCAAAGGTGTAACCGACACCATTCGCTATCGCCGGCCGCAGCCAGACCGTCCGCTTGATAACTCGGAAATGGAATTTATCATTGAAAAAGTCCAGGAACGGGCTCAGACTAAGGCTCAAAAGCAGATTGGCCTAGAAACCGGCAACGAGGATGTCGAGGTTAAACTAGTCAACAGCGCTCTGGTTAGTATTCATATCGATGGCTATAAAGTATCGAACCCAATTGGATTTCAAGGACGAGATGTGGCTGTGCAGATTTATACAGCCTTTGCACCGATGGTGCACATCGGCGCCTTAGAGCGCGTTGCCGATGAGCTATCACTAGACCTGTTAGCCGTAGCGGCTGAACCATTTGCGGTGAGTCGCAGCGTGCTTGGTAACGATGCCGGCAACACCTTTACGGCTATCTTGGCCGATGTTGGTGGCGGTACGACCGATATTGCCGTGGTTAATGATGGCGGCGTCGAAGGTACCAAGATGTTTGGTATCGGCGGGCGCAGCTTTACGCAAACCATTGCTAGCAATATGAACCTGTCTTACGAAGACGCTGAAAAACTTAAAATCAATGTTGACAGCAGTCACATAAAACCGGCCGTCGCGAAAGAGGTAAATGCGGCGATAGATAAAACTTTGGAGGTTTGGTTAGCCGGCGTGGAACTGGCGCTGGGTGAGTTTGACTCACTCGATCATTTGCCGAACCGCATTTTGTTGTGCGGCGGCGGCGCCAGTTTGGCCAAAGTCGTTGAGGCGCTCGAAGGCCAGGATTGGCATAAAGATTTGCCGTTCACCCGTAAGCCGACAGTGCACTATATTAATCCAGGTGAAGTCATTGGCGTGATTGACACGACCGATGATATCAAAGACCACACCTTCATTACCGCCATGGGTCTCTTGCGAGTTGGCTATGATACAATAATTGGTAGTGGAGACGGCGGATCGATCAAAGAAAAACTCAACCGGATACTTCGAATTTAGATATGAATAAAGATGTAATTTACATTGATGTCGAAGATGACATTACCGCCATTATCGGCAAAATAAAAGCCAGCAAAGAAAAAATTGTGGCTCTGGTGCCGCCGCGTCACAGCACGGTCTTGCAGAGTGCGGTTAACTTGCGTCTGTTAGAGCGCATGGCCAGGGGTTCATCGAAGCAGCTAGTAGTTGTGACTAATAACCAGGCTCTAATGGCGTTGACGGCAGCCGCCAAGATTCCAGTTGCCAAAAACCTGCAATCAAAGCCCGAACTGGCTGATATTCCGGCCCTGGCGGTTGACGATGACGACGATATTATCGATGGCTCACAACTGCCGGTGGGCGAGCATGTGGCCATGTCTGGAACGCGCGAGCCTTTAATCAAGCCAAAGAGTATTATCCCGGTGGTTGATAGCAATGAATTAGCTGGTATCGATATCGACGGCGAGCCCGTAAACGGCGCAATGGCCGGTGTGGCAACAAAGACAGCCCCAGCTAGTAGCAAAAAACCAAAAAGCAAAATCCCTAATTTTAATAGTTTTCGTAAAAAATTATTTATCGGAGTGGCGGCCGCTTTAGCCCTGACCGGCCTGTTGATTTGGATGTATGGTTTTGCGCCGGCCGCGACCATTATTGTTACCGCCAAAGCCGCCCCAACCAATATAACAGGTGCCGTGACGCTGGGTGATAGCGCGGCGACCGATTTTACTAAAGGGGTTGTTAGCTCGGTAACGCAGACGATTAAGCAGGATAATTCGGTGAGTTTTACGCCTACCGGCACTAAATTAATCGGCAATAAGGCGGCTGGTCAGGTTGCTTTCCAGAACTGTGCCGATACAAGCTCGATCACTATTGCGGCGGGAACAACAATTACCTCTGGCGATGGTCATAATTATGTCACACAAGAGGCGGCGACCGTTCCCGGTGGTAGTGGCAGTTTTACTGGCTGTACCACACCTGGGGTATCGGCACCAGTTGACGTTACGGCAGCGGACGTTGGTGCGGCCTATAATCAAAACGCCGGAACACTATTTGACGTAGCTGGCCAACCCAGCTGTAATCCTTCGGCCATTGCCTATTTTTGTGCTAAATCAGCTAATGGCGTTGCCGGCGGTACCAGTCAAACCGTTCCTGCAGTTAGTCAAAGCGACTTCGACCAGGCTAAGGCGCAACTTCAGGGTGCCAGTCAAGACGCTGTCAAAAAAGCACTTCAGGCCAAGTTTACGAGTGACGAAATTATCATTGGTGATAGCTTTACGGTAACACCGGGTACCCCTACCGCGTCACCGGCCGTCGGCGAGGCTCTACCAGATGGCACGACTAAGGCAACTATGACTATTTCAACCACTTATACCATGACGGCTGTTCCGAAATCGGCCGCCCAAGCATATATGAATGCCGCCTTGACCGCTCAAATCACCGACAGCAAGAAACAGCGTATCTATCCGGGCAACGAAACTATTAGCTTTTCAGGATACAGTGCTGCCAGCAATGGTGTGGCGGCTTCGGCTAACATTAACGGTGTTGGCTATATTGGTCCAAACCTGCAGGCTAGCGACATAAAAACTCAAGTCGCCGGTATGAAAACTGGTCAAGTTCAGGCGACCATTGGGGCTATTAGCGGTGTTAACGATGTTCAAGTTAAATACTCTTATTTCTGGGTCACGCAGGTTCCGAATGATCCAAAGAAGGTGACAGTCGAGTTCAAGATTAATAATGGCAAGTAAAACGATTATTAGCCTCGACGTTGGCGAAAAACGTATCGGGGTGGCAGTGGCCGACTTGGGTGTTAAAATTGCCGTGCCTTACGATACGATTTTAGTGAATGGCCGAGAAATAGAGGCTATCGGCGAACTTGTGATGCGTGAAGGCGCGCATCTAATCGTGATTGGCTATCCACGCAATCAGGCCGGCGAAGCAACCAAGCAGACTGAATATGTTCAAGAATTTGCTAAAAAATTAAACGACATTCCAGCCCAGATTGAGTTTCAGGACGAATCGCTAACAAGCGTCATGGCCGAAGAGCGCCTGGCTGCTCACGGCCGGCCCTACCACCGGAGTGATATTGATGCCCAAGCAGCGGCGATTATTCTGCAGGATTACATTGAGACGCACTATGACTGATGAACCGTTGTTGCCCGCACCCCAGCCACTTGAGTCTCTGCCATCTGGCCTACGGCCGCATTTGCCCAAATTACGCCGCCGGTTGATTTTGTGGGCAGCCAGTATTTTGGGACTGATTGTAGTGTTGGCAATCGTAGCCGTCGTTTGGTTTCGATACGAGTTATCACCGGTGTCAAATAATTCACAGCAGGTGATTGCAGTCGATATAAAATCGGGCCTATCGTCGCAGCAGATTGCTGATTTATTGCAACAGAAAAAAGTTATTCGCAGTTCGCTGGCGTTTCGTATTTATAGCCGTCTGTCGCGAGCGCGCGACAATCTACAAGCGGGTTCGTATCTATTAAAACCGTCCGAATCAATTCCGCAAATTGTCATACATCTTGAAAAGGGCGACGTTAAAAGGCTAAAAATCACTTTCGGAGGCGGTTCAACCTTAGCGATTGACCAAAAAGTCTTGGCCGAAGCTGGCTTTAGCCAGGCCGACATTGACGCGGCCTTTGCGGCCGATTACAGCGATATTCCTATTATGGCGTCAAAGCCGGCCACTGCTAGTTTAGAGGGCTATCTATACAACGACACCTACTATTTCAGCACCGGCGTGACAGCTCAAACGGTGGTTCGTACGGCCATCGAAAGGCTCAATCAAGTCGTCAACGACGACAACCTTGCGCCTGGTTTTACTAAACACGGCCTTAACATGTACCAGGCCATCACTTTAGCATCGGTCGTGCAAGCCGAAGAGAACAACCCTATTTATCAACCAATTGTGGCGCAGGTATTCTATAATCGCCTCAACGCTGGCATGACGCTCGGCTCGGACGTAACCGCCCTTTATGGGGCTCGCCAGGCGGGGGTGCCCCTGCCAACCGATAATATATCGGCGGCATCGATTGCCGTTGGCTATGACACGCCATATAACACCAGGATACACACTGGCTTGCCAGTTGGGCCTGTTGGCAATCCGGGTGAATCAGCTCTTAAGGCAGTGGCCAATCCAACCCCAACCGATGCCTTATTTTTCTTGTCGGGTGACGATAACAAGCTGTATACTGCGACCACCGAAGCTCAGCATGAGCAAAATCGTCTCGACTACTGTAAAATCAAGTGCCAGGTGCCGTAAACGAATATCGCCACCTCTGTTACGACGGCTGTTTGATACTTGAACATAAATTGACATATTAATCAAGAGTTGGTAAACTAAATGAAGCACATCCTGCACTTCTGTCTGCTTGTGCCGCATTAATAGCGGTAACGGAAGTGGGAGAGCAGAACTAAGGATGAGCCTACCGGAACTGTCGTTACGGGTACTACTAAAACAGTAATTAAATATTGGTCGATTTGTACCCCGTTTCACCACAAGAAAGTAAGACAAACTACGGTAGATGCCCTCGTGAGTAATCCGAGCGGCAGGAGAACTATAATTAGTAACCAGATCATTTCGGGCTTAGCCCAAAACCGATCTATAGCTGCCACGCAGCCAAAACCGACAGAGGTAACGCGTCAGCGTCGCAAGACAAAAATTCGTCCTAAACTGTCAACAGCCGCGATCTACGCGAGCGTTTTTGTCCTCCTTGTCGTTATGGTAGCGATTGGATATCAATCGCCTCAGCCAGCCAATGGCGCTGGCACTGTTGCTAGTGTCACGCAGACGCCGGCTTCGGTTGTGCCGCAGCGTGCCATCGATCCTTCGGTCGACGACGTTGTTGCGACCTCTATTGCCGCTAATGTCGCCAATGCTACTCAAATGTCGGTTGCGCCGGCAGTCGCTAGCCAGGCCGTTTCGGCCCAAATCACTAGTCAGTTGTCGCAAAGCGGTACCGACTCGTCCACGATTTCTAAGCCAACTATCGCCCAGTCTACTGGTGGTGGCTATTCGGTTAAGACTTATGTATCCCAACCGGGCGACGATGTTAATAGCGTCGCGGCTAAGTATGGCTTATCGGCTAATACCGTTGAATGGGCCAATGATTTAGTGGCCGATAGCTTGACCCCGGGTACGACTCTTAAAATTTTGCCTGTCGATGGTGTACTTTATACCGTTAAGGCTGGCGATACTTTGCAATCGATTGCCGACAAATACCACGCCGACGCTACACGCATTACTCTTGTTAACGACTTGACGACCGGTAATGTTACGGCGGGGCAAAGCTTGATCTTGCCGGATGGTATCCTGCCGACCACAGAGCGCCCAGGCTATGTTGCGCCTTACACCTCAACCGATCAGTCTTCGAACACCAGTTGGTGGGGCGGCGGTACTGTTTACGCTGGCAACAGATATTATTGGGGTAACTGTACTTGGTATGTCTACAACCGTCGCATGGAGCTAGGTCTGCCAGTTGGTAGCAACTGGGGTGACGCCCGTACCTGGGCAATTGCCGCCAGTGATTCGCGCGTCGTTAACGGTACGCCAAGTGTCGGTGCCGTTGCTCAATGGAACTCATATGCCGGTGGCTCGGGCTGGTATGGTCACGTAGCCGTTGTTGAAGGCGTTTATC
>DAIDJW010000002.1 GCA_027451185.1 Candidatus Saccharimonadota bacterium | reverse complement strand
GCCTAGCAGATTGGACTGGCTATCATGATATTTTACCTTTCGGCCAGGCATTGGGAGTTTGGCGGGCAGACAGTATAATGGAAGATGATTATTTTGAAGCAACTAAGCCGGGCGAACAAGAAACTAATTAAGGAGAGATTATGGATAACCAACCAACGCCACTAGACAACCAACAACCAAGTTATGAGGATGTACCACCGGTACCAGCGCCAATCGTCGACGTTACACCGGTAGAAAACGTAACACCAGTTAGCCCGGCGCCGTCGGTTGACTCTAGTGCCGCCAACCTACGGGTTGCTGCTGATGCCGAACCGGACACGACACCGACAGTCGCTCCGAACCCATTCTTTAGCCAGAGTAATGAGTTGCCAACTACGCCGGTTGTGCAGCAGCCGTCATTTGCGCCAGTTACACCAGCCCCAATGCCGACAGCGACGCCAGTGTCGGCACCAGCACGCAAGAGCCGTAAAAAATTAGCGATCATTTTAAGTATTGTCGGCGCGCTAATAGTACTAGCGGTTGGCGGCTATTTTGGCGTCAAACTATTGGGTGATCAATCGTCGACGGTGTATGCTGCGAGCGTCAAGGCCTTTTCGGGCAAGCTAGACGATATCTTTAATAACGCTACCGATGTTAAAGGCTTGAACCAGTCAATTAGTAGTCTGTCGGCACCAAAGCTTGATACTGTGCCACTCAGTTTTATCAGCCCAAGATACACCAAACAGCTTAGTACGAGCAAAAACATTAATTCGCAGTACAGTACCCTCAAAAGCCAAGTCGGTGAATACGCAACACTAGAAGATTTTTACAGCCAATACCAGACCATAAACAACCAAATGGTTAGCGATGTTGGCAGTATTGACACCTCGTCATCTAGTAAAACTAACACCGCCCTGGACAATGCCGTTGCCGATATACAAAAGGCTCAACAATTAGTAAGTTCGACTAATTTTCCGTCATCGCTCAGCGACACCAAGCAGGCACTCCAAGCGACTTATAAAGCTGAAGCTCAATCCGTAGGCGACGTTAAAACTGCTTATAACAACAATGATTCGGCCGGCGTCAGTGCTGCGATATCCAACCTCAGTGGCGCTAGCCAACAAGAGCAAACGAGCCTCGATAAGATCAAAGCCTACGAAAGCGATCTTAATAAGAAGACTATGTCAACTTTGTCGGATATACACAAATCAACGCAAGCGGCAATCAACGGCTAAAGGGCGTTCAACCGGCTTTGACGTGTTAAAATAGGTTGAAGGTTTAACACAGGGAGACAGTATGAATAGCGCCGCGCAACGTATCGGCATTTGGATTATTGCAATCGTCATGACCGTGGGTACGATTGGATCATTTGCCTTAATTATTATTAGCAACGAAAACGCCAAAACTGAACAGGCCCGTATCACCAAGCTGCAGGCCGACTACCAGGCGAAAGTTGACGCACAGACAAAAGACCTTTCGAACAAGTATTACGCCGATTTGGCTGGCTATCAAAGTCAAGCAGCCCCCTTTGACGCGGGCAGTGTGCGGAGTTTGTCGAGCGTCGACCTTAAGGTGGGCGACGGAGATGTTTTAACCGCCAAATCATCTTTTTCAGCTTATTATATTGGCTGGAATCCATCGGGTAAGGTTTTTGATAGCTCAATTAGCAATGGCGCCCTAAAAGCGCCGCTATTGGTCACGCCTGGCGGTGTTATATCTGGCTGGACCGAAGGTGTTGTCGGCATGAAAATTGGTGGTATCCGCGAGTTAACGATTCCGGCCGATAAGGCGTACGGCGCAACCGGGCAGGGGTCGAACATCCCACCCAATACACCACTGAAGTTTGTGATTATGGCAGTTCCAACCCCGCCTACCATTCCGGTGCCGGCTGAATTGCTGCAATATTATCAAAGCCAATACCAATAAAGATGCTATACTTGATATAGTAAGGGGATAAAATGAACAACGATATCAAAGATACAGTTATGATTGGCGCCGGCCCAGCGGCCTTAACGGCGGCGGTTTACACAACTCGCGAAGACATCGACACGACACTTTATGAAAAACTAACAATCGGTGGCTTGGCGGCAATTACCGACAAAGTCGATAATTATCCGGGATTTCCGGACGGTATTGAAGGCTTAACTTTAGCCGATCAGTTGCAAAAACAAGCCGAACGATTTGGTGCCAAGATTGAGTTTGGCGACGTTACCGTACTGACGACTGACGGCGATGTCAAGGTCTTAACAGTTGACGGCCAACCGGTTCGGGCTCGAACAGTTTTAATTGCCACAGGTAGCGACTATAAGAAACTTGGCATTCCAGGTGAGGCTGAGTATTATGGCCGCGGCGTACACTACTGTGCCACCTGCGACGGTGCTTTTTATCGCGACAAACGTTTAGTTGTGGTTGGCGGTGGCAATTCGGCCCTCCAAGAAACAATCTTTCTGACGCGTTTCGCGTCGCACATTGATCTGTTGGTTCGTAGCACAATTAAGGCTAGCGAAGTGCTCGAGCACGACCTGCAGCCATATATCGATAGTGGCAAAGTAACGGTTCATTTGGGGGTGACGACCGATGAAATTACCGCCCAAGCCGACCAAACAATGGTGGTCAAGGCAACCCAGGATACGAAACCGGTCACCTTTGAGACTGACGGTATATTCGTGTTTATCGGTTTAATTCCAAATACGCAATTCTTGGCCGGCAGCGGTATCGAGCTTGATCAGGTTGGGCTTGTAAACACCAACGAGCATCTTGAGACTAACCTTCCCGGTGTTTTTGCGGCCGGCGACGTTCGTCACGGCGCCACCATGCAGATTGCCAGCGCGGTTGGTGAAGGTGCTACGGCAGCGCTCGCCATTCGTGAATATCTTGACGAATTAAAGCGTCAATAAAATCAACCCTTGCTCCTGAGCGAAGGCCTCGCAGCCCTTTAATTTACATCGCTGACACGTGAAATTAAAGGCGCGAGGACAGCCGAGCGAAGGAGCAAGGGTTGATTTTATCTTACCTTTTTATTCAGGAATGCTTCTAACTCGGAAATTATAGCTGGGTCTTTGGTCTCTAGGGCCACTTCACGGGTGCCGAAGAAGACGCTGCTAAAACTGAAATTATACGACCCGGTGATAGCCATTTTGCTACCATCTGGCATGTCGAATAGCATAAACTTGGCATGCAGGTAGGTCGGTTTTTCATAAAGCGTTTTATTGCCGGTTGTAAGCACGTTCCAGGTAATCAATAGACTATTTAAGAACGTCGCGTTTTTTGGTGGGTTAAAGTAAAGTTTGACCCGTTTGTCTTTTTGGTGCAAAATTCGCGACAACTTACCGCTTGGGCAGTATTGCGACACCAAGGTTACTTTTTGGGCTTGCCTGGATAGTTCGACGGCGCGTTTATAGATAATAGAATGCCCAAACAAGCCGCCATCAAATAGGATTGTACCTAGCTTAGTCTCCACCGTGCGGTTGCGGTAGGCGGCATTTTGATCGTCGGATTTTTTGATACGTTCGTGTTCGTTAACGAGGGCATCGGCAATCGTTTTATCTTTAATTTTAAACATATAGTCACTACGATCGGTTAGACCGTTGTCAAGATTGACCCCGCCAAAGGAATAAACAATATCGTCAACGACGCACCATTTGGTGTGGGTACGGCCGCTGAATAAAAAGCTACGGCCTACGCCGAGCCAGCGAAACTTGACGCCGGCTTTGGTTAAGCGATTGCGGATATTGGTGGCGCGGCGTGTCTTGGTACCGAAGTAGTGGACGGGAAATGATGTCTCGGCGGCTTCGGTGTATGAAAAAATGTCAGCCACAAAATCAACCGGCACGCCCCGTTCGGCGGCGGCTGACATAGCATTGAACAGACCGGATGCTGGCGCAACGTCAATTGCGACCATCGACAAATAAACAACCCGTTGTTTAGCCTGGCTGATTTGTCGTGTGGCGTCATGGACGTATTCGATCGGTGTTAGTAGCTGTGGTCGGCTAGGCATATCGACCTTAATATAGCACACCAGCGACTTTTATGGCTGGCCAAAAACTGTTAAAATAACAGCTAGACTATATTGGTATTTAACGAAAGGAAGTTTAATGGCTGATTTCAACCAAATTTTAACACCGGGCAAAGTTGACGAAGGTATCGTCAATGTCGTCATCGAGATTCCGGCTGGTAGCAATCATAAAATCGAATGGAAGCGCGAGCTAGCAACCTTTATGCTAGACCGGGTTGAGCCGGTGATTTTTGCTAAACCGACCAACTACGGTTTTATTCCACAAACGCTCGACGAAGACGGCGATGAACTAGACGTCTTGGCGATCACCGACCAACCGCTGACAACTGGCATATTTATGGAAGCCAAGGTGATTGGCGTGTTAGAATTTGAGGATGATGGTGAGGTTGATGACAAGATTGTGGTTGTGCCGGCCGATGATCGCAACACCGGCGACGCCATTAATTCACTTGACGATTTACCAGCTCAACTGAAAAAACAGATTGAGCATCACTTTAACCACTACAAAGATTTAAAAAAACCGGGCAGTACGGTTGTGAAAAGCTGGGGTGACGCGACGCGGGCTAGAGAGCTGATCTACGCGGCCATCGAGCGCTGGAATAATAAATAGATTTTACTAAAATAGACCTCGTCGCAGAGGTCTATTTTTGTTGCATGACGGCCAGCATAGCAAAGCGTCCGTCTTCGGTTTGATGTCCTTTTAAAAACTCGCTGTGTGAATAATAATTCCCGTCGATTGCGGTGTCGGCCGCATTATCAGTAATATTATCGAGCCTTACGCCAGCCCTTGTTAATTGTTCGTAAGCGATTTCTTTCAGGCCGCGATTGTTCATGGAAAAAACCGGATAAGTGGCTTTGCCCGGCGCTGGCGCTAACCAGACCTGAAGTTGGGCCGGGTCACTGTCGTAGTGATCAATTAAAAACTGAACCGACTTAAAGCCGCCGTCTTGTTCTAGGCTATGACGACCAAGGTGTGACAACATTAAAACTTCATGTTCTGGATCAAAAATTGTTGTACCGACACAATCGGCGATTGGCAAAAATAAGATTTGGCCAGGTGTGCGGGTGACGATAGCATCGGCGGCTTCGAGTGGCGCACCGGTCATGCCATCGCCCAGTTCTGCAGGGCCCACTTCTTTATAGCGGCAATAATCGTTACCTTCGTAGACTACTGACAGACGGGTGGCGTAGTCGGACGATA
Organism: Candidatus Saccharimonadota bacterium; assembly: GCA_027451185.1. GTDB lineage: Bacteria > Patescibacteriota > Saccharimonadia > Saccharimonadales > Saccharimonadaceae > DAIDJW01. The sequence continues at coordinate 20,756 of DAIDJW010000002.1, read as the reverse complement.
AGCCGAATTTTGCCAGCCACTTTTGACGGTTGGCGATGATTTGCGGATGGCTGTAGGCATTGCGATTTAGCATATTGCCGTCGGCGACAGTTGAGGTTGCCACTAATAGTTTCATGATTTATCCCTTTTAGCTTTTTGAGTAATAATTGCCGTAGCGTGGCTGATTTTTTCAATTAAACCAAGCTGGCGCAACTGGGCGCGCAGTTTACTGCGAGCATGCGCGGTGGTCATCTGGTCGAGCCATGAGGTCTTGGGCGTCGAAAGTTTGCGAGTGATTACCTCGACGACATCGCCATTTTGCAGAGGTTTATCAAAAGCATGAATCGAACCATTAACGCGAAAGCTATAGGAGTGCTTACCAATGTCGCTGTGCACCAAATATGCAAAATCAAGCGGCAAAGCGCCTTCGGGAAGATTATAGATGTCGCCTTTGGGCGAATAGACGAAAATGCGGTTACCGAATAAATCTATATTTAACTGTGATTCTGGTATATCTTCGCCGTTGCGCAAACGGGTTGCGATTTCTTGAAGCTGCGTAATCCATTGTAGCTCGGCTGGCAGCCCGGTGGCGCCGCTGCGGCGCTTGACGTAATCTTTAGATGTCTTTTGTTCGTGATAATGAAAACTAGCCGCCAGTCCGCGTTCGGCGTATTCGTGCATTTCGTAAGTCCGGATCTGGAACTCAACAATCTGTTCGGCGGGTGTTAAGACTGTGGTGTGTAGACTCTGGTAGCCGTTTGGTTTTGGAACCGAAATATAGTCCTTGATACGGGTAATCATCGGCTGGTACAGGGTATGCAAAATCCCTAGCACTCGATAACAATCTTCTTTGGTTTCGACGATAATCCGCAGCGCCATTAAATCGTAAATATCATCGATGTTACCACCGACTTTAGCCAACTTGCGATGCAGGCTATAGATACTCTTAATGCGACCGTTGATTTCTCCTTCGATGCCGTTTTTCTTGAGAGCCAGCTCAACTTCTTGGCGGACAGCACCAAGTTTACGCGTACTTTTGCCGAGCCGCCGACGTACCAAATTTTGTAAGCGTTTATACTCAGCCGGCTCAAGATAGCGAAAGGCGATATCTTCGATTTGCATTCGGACGCGCCCCATTCCCAGCCGGTCGGCTAACGGTCCAAAAACCTCGAGACTTTCACGGGCAATCTTTTTTTGTTTGTCCGGGGGCATGTACTGAAGTGTTGACAGGTTATGTAGCCGATCGGCCAGTTTGATGATAATAACGCGCACGTCTTGACCGACAGCAATCAGTAACTTCGATAAATTATCTTTAGTTTGCGGTAGATATTCGGCCAAGTCCTGCATACCCGAACGGGCTTGTGATACTTTGGTGACACCATCAACTAAAAAAGCTACGTCTTTGCCGAACAATTTTTCTAGGTCGCATAATTGAGTGTCGGTGTCTTCGATAGTATCGTGCAACACACCAGCAAGCACTGTGTCGATGTCCATGCCCCAATCAATCAGCGTGGCCGCCACCGCCAACGGGTGAATAATATACGGCTCGCCACTTAGACGTTTTTGGCCTTTGTGCGCCATTGTCGCCAAATCGACGGCACTCTCGAGCTCTAGAAGTTGGTCTTCCTCATAATAGGGCCCGGCTAGTTCCAGCAGCTCGCTCTTTTTCATGTACTTTATAGTATAAATCATGACCAGGGTATATACTATAAAATGAAAAGCTAACGCTTATTAAAGGAGACGATAATGAATAAAACCAAGATAGGTATCAACGGCTTTGGCCGCATCGGCCGCAATGCGTTTAAAATCGCCTTTGATCGCAGTGATGTCGAAATCGTGGCTATTAATGACCTAACTGACACCAAAACTTTGGCGTATTTATTGAAACATGATTCCAATTATGGCACTTATAAAAACGAAGTGACCTACGACGACCAGAACATTATCGTGAATGGCCAATCAATTCGAGTGTTAGCCGAAAAAGATCCGAAGGCCCTGCCCTGGGGCGAATTGGCGGTTGATGTGGTCATCGAGTCAACCGGTCGCTTTACCGATAGCGACAGTGCTGGCCAGCACCTGCAGGCTGGTGCTAAACGGGTGGTGCTGAGTGCGCCGACCAAGTCAGAGGGTATCGACACTATCGTGCTTGGTGCTAACGAAGATAAGGTCGACGGTTCAACTGAAGTTATTAGTAATGCTAGCTGTACGACCAATTCACTCGGAGCGGTGATGGCTGTTCTAGACGCCGAGTTTGGTGTCCAAAAATCACTGCTCACTACAGTGCACAGCTATACGGCATCGCAAGCTGTCCAGGACGCGCCGAACAAGGACCTACGCGAAGGTCGTAATGCTGCCGAAAACATTGTCCCAACAACCACTGGCGCGGCCATCGCGGTAACTAAAACCTTGCCACAACTTGTCGATAAGTTCGACGGCTTAAGTATCCGCGTCCCGACCCCAGTTGTTTCAATTAGCGACGTCACTGCTTTACTTGAGCGCGATGTCACAGTTGAAGAGGTGAACAATGTCTTTAAAAAAGCCGCCGCCGACCCTTATTATCAGGGTATCTTAGGCGTTAGCGAGGAGCCGCTAGTTAGCCGCGACTACATCGGCGACAGCCGTTCTGGTATTGTCGATTTGCTACTAACTAAAGTTGTTGGCGGTAACTTGATTAAAGTTATGGTTTGGTACGACAATGAATGGGGCTATTCTAATCGCTTGGTCGAGTTAGTTGCTGACGTCGGCAAAGCCTTAAACAAATAATTCTAAAATTTAGACATGAGACAGGGCAGGAATTAATTCCTGCCCTTTGTGTCCCCTGTACCTTACTTGAGGGTTGGTTGGAGTTGACCGATCTTGTCGATGGTGCCGTGATCGCGCGCCCGAATGACGCGCTCCTTAGCGTTGATTGCCGAGCTGGCGTCAATCATCATGGCGAGCAGAAACACGACTGCCGGGAGGTAGCTGCGCTGCCAGTCGAAGGCCTCGGTCTCGAGTGGCATTAGCAGCATCGCAATGACCATGCCGGCCGGAACACATACCAGCAGCCAATCCGGTACGTGGTCGGTCTGAATGTAGTGCTTGGTGGTGATGGCCCACACGGCCCAGGTTTGGGCCGCTACAGCTGGCCAAAACGTCAGAACTGCGCAGATGGCGATCACCAGGAAGGCTTCCATCTTGACTCCTTCGTCGAGTTGGTTAGGGGAAGGTGCGGATTTCATAGCGAGTGTCTGCCTGAGACGCTACGAGCATACGAAAAACGCTTTTACTATATCATAAAATGACCGGGCTTTACACCGTAAAATAAACCGCTTATACTTAAGTCATTATGATTATCTACTTGGGTGCGGACCATCAGGGATTCCATTTGAAAAATCGCGTTTTCGGTTATTTGGCGCGTCACAGCTATCAAGTAGAGGATGTGGGTGACAGCGAACTTGACCCAGCCGACGATTTTCCGGTTTTTGCTCAAGCGGCGGCCTTAAAAGTTTTAGGTAGCAATGATAGTGACCCACGAGCAATTTTGATTTGCGGCGGTGGCCAGGGCATGGCCATAGCGGCCAATCGTTTTAAAGGTATTCGAGCTAGTGTGATTTGGGATGCCTATGAGGCCAAGATGACGCGCAACGACAATGATAGCAATGTCCTTTGCCTGCCGGCCCGCATTTTAGACGACAACGAAGACGCTGTTTGGGAGGGTATTATTGAAACCTGGTTAAGCACGCCCTTTGCGGCCGCAGCGCGATTTAAGCGACGCAATGCCGAGTTGGATGAACTATAGATGAGCGTTATAGCACCATGTATCACTGTTGAAACGATTGACCAATATCAGGCCATGTTGCAAAAAATCGCACCATTTGCCAAGCGGGTTCATATTGATGTTGGCGACGGCGAATTCACACCCAATTTTTTGTTACCTGAAAACCAGCTTTCTTGGCCGGCCACGTGGGAGGTTGATATCCATGCCATGGTCATGCGACCGCAAGAGCACCTAGCGGCGCTGATTAACTTAAAACCTAGTTTGATTATTTTTCATGTTGAAACCGGTATTAATATGATGCCAATTTTTGACCAAATCAAGAAAGCTGGCATCAAAGCTGGCGTGGCACTCTTAAAACCAACGGTTCCATCAACGATTAGCGACATCATTCGAGCGGTCGACCATGTCATGATATTTAGTGGTGATCTGGGCTTTTATGGCGGCAAGGCCAGCCTGATGCAGCTCGAAAAAGTACGCTTAGTTAAAGCGATTAACCCAAACGTTGAAATTGGTTGGGATGGCGGCGTTAGTGTTGATAATGCCTACACACTTACCCAGGGTGGTGTTGATGTCTTAAACTCTGGCAGTGCTATCGCAAATGCTGAAGATCCGGCGCTCGCCTATAACGAATTAATGAAAGAAATTTCGAAACACGGAGTAATTTAAGATGCCGCGGACTAACTTAACCTTGATACAACTGGAAGAAAAGGCCAACAAGATTCGCGAGGATATTGTTAGTATGTTGTTGGCAGCCGGTAGTGGCCATAGCGCCGGATCGCTTGGTCTGGCTGACATTTTTACGGCGCTGTACTTCAACATCATGAACTTAAAACCCGATGAACCGGAGTGGCCAGATCGTGATGTTTTATTTTTAAGCAACGGTCATTGCGTGCCGGTGCAGTATGCTTCGATGGCCGAGGCTGGCTATTTTGAAGTTAGCGAACTGCAAACTTTACGTAAATATGGCAGCCGCTTGCAGGGTCATCCTGAGCGGGAGCGCTTGCCGGGGCTAGAAAATACCAGCGGACCGCTTGGGTGTGGTTTAAGCCAAGCCGCCGCTTATGCCTACGACCTGGAATATATCGATAAACAACCGCATCGTTTTGTTTATGTGGTCATGGGCGACGGTGAGCTCGATGAGGGCAATATCTGGGAAGCAGCGATGTTTGCTGGTAAATATAAGCTTGGTCATTTAATCGGTTTCATTGATCGTAATAATATTCAAATTGACGGTAGTACTGAAGACGTCATGCCGCTGGAAGATCTGAAGGCTAAGTGGGAAGCCTTTGGCTGGCACGTGCTTGAGATCGATGGTAATAATATTGAAAGTATTATTAACGCCGCCTCGGAGGCCCGAGCGATTACTAATCGTCCGACGGTTGCAATTGCGCACACCATTCCCGGCAAGGGTGTCGATTTTATGGAATATGACTACAAGTGGCATGGGGTGGCGCCCAACAGTGATCAGGCGAAATTGGCGTTAGAGAAACTGCGGACGCTTGATGGAAAAATTACTCACGAAGGAGCTGGTGTATGAGCTACCCGCTAAACCCCGACGTATTGAAAGATGATGTTATGCGCGAACCGATTCGAGCTGGTTTTGGTCGCGGCTTGAAGGCGGCTGGCCAGGCAAACGACCAAATTGTGGCGCTGTGCGCCGACTTGACCGAAAGTGTTCAGATGCACCTCTTTCGCGAGGCTTTCCCAGAGCGATTTATTGAAGTTGGCATTGCCGAACAAAATTTAGTCACGCTTGGGGCAGGCTTTGCGCGCGCCGGTAAGATTCCGTTTGTCTCAAGTTATGCAGCTTTTAGTCCTGGTCGTAACTGGGAGCAAATTCGCACCACAGTTGCCCTGAACAATCAACCAGTGAAAATAATTGGCAGCCACGCCGGTGTTAGTGTTGGGCCGGACGGCGCGACTCATCAGATGCTTGAAGATATTGCCTTGATGCGTGTTTTGCCGAACATGATTGTGGTTGCACCGGGCGACAGTCTAGAAGCCGAAAAAGCCACTAAGGCTATGGCCGAAAATGGCAAGCCGGTTTATATGCGCCTAGCACGCGAAAAGACGCCAATTTTTAGCACACCCGAGGCACCGTTTGAGATTGGCAAGGCTTACGTGCTGCGCGAGGGCCATGACGTGGCCTTACTGGGGACTGGTACAATGACCTATCAGCTATTAGTGGCGGCCGACTTGCTGTCCAAAGAGGGCATTGAAGCCGAAGTCGTTCACGTGCCAACGGTGAAGCCGCTTGATGCGGAAACAATCTTAGCCAGTGTCAAAAAGACCGGACGGGTGGTGACAGCCGAAGAAGCCCAAGCAGCCGGCGGCTTTGGCTCGGCGGTGGCCGAGTTGCTGGGCGAACGGTTGCCCGTACCGATTAAACGTATTGGCATGTTAGACCGGTTTGGCGAATCTGGTGAGCCCGACCAATTAATCGACGTCTTTAATATGACGGGCGCGAAAATGATGGCGACCATCAAGCAATTTATCGATACCATGCCGCGCTACCACCAAGACTAACTTGGTTTTTAAACTGCTAATGTTACAATATAGACAAGATAATTAAATTAGGGGGCTAGTATGGGTTTATCAATTAGGGAAATTCGTGACCGAACGACACGAGCCCGTCATTTAATGCAGCGTTCCAGGCAGCAACATTTTGCGGTTGGCGCCTTTAATATCGACAATCAAGAAACCCTGATTGCAGTAGCACGAGCCGCCCAAAAACTTAATTCACCAGTCTTGGTCGAAGTTAGTGACGGCGAAGTAAAAGCTATGGGAGTTGATAATATCCGCGACATGGTCGACAACTATCGCTTACAGTACGGTGTCGAGATGTATGTCAATCTAGATCACAGCCCGACGGTTGATGATTGCAAGCGGGCCATTGACGCTGGCTTTGAATTTATTCATATCGACGTATCGCAGGCTAATCATGACGCCACGCTTGACGAAATCATCGCCGCTACTAAAGAAGTAGTCGAATACGCCAAGTTTACCGGTGCGTTAGTCGAAAGCGAACCACACTATTTTGGCGGCAGCAGCAACTTGCATACGGAAGCGATTGATTACGAAGAAATTAAAAAAACCTTTTCAACCCCAGAAAGCGCCAAGTCGTTTGTCGATACTACGGGCATTGATACCTTTGCGGCCGCTATCGGTAATCTGCACGGCAAATATCCGGTACCCAAAATCCTTGACTTAGACCTCTTGGCTCGTATTCGCGAGTCGATTGATTGCCAGATTAGCCTACACGGCGGCTCGGGCACCGAACTGCATTATTTTGAAGATGCGGCTAAGATTGGTGTTTCGAAAATCAATATTAATAGCGATATGCGCTATAGTTTTAGAACGACGCTTGAAAAGGTTCTGGCCGACAATCCCGATGAATATGCCGTAGTGAAACTAATGCCCACGGTTTACGAGGCGGTACAAGCGGTGATTGAAGAAAAAATTAATGCTTTCGGTAGCGCTGGGAAAGCAGTCCTGTAAATGAGCAGCCCGTTAATCGTCACGCTCGGCAAAGCCACTCAAGATGTTTTTTTAAGGAGCTCGAAGTCGTTTCAACCACACACGAGCAAAGGCGTCATGTATGAACAGCTACCGCTTGGCCAAAAACTCGATCTCGACGAGGTAATCTTTGCGACTGGCGGCAACGTGACTAACGCGGCCGTAACTTTTGCCCGCCAGGGCCTGCACAGCCGCTTCGCCTGGGCGTTAGGGATAGACGTAGCCAGTGAAGCAATTCTGCAGGACTTAGACAAAGAGGGCGTTGATACGCAGTTTGTTGTTCAAGATGAGCGCTATCGTGCCAGCTACTCGATTATTCTTATGGCTAAGGGCGGTGAGCGAACAATTTTGAATTATCACGGTACGACCATAACTGCTGCCGATAATGTTTTAGATTTTAGATTGTTTGAAAATGCCGACTGGCTGTATTTATCGTCGCTCGGTGATATGGACCTGTTGGAGCGTGTCGTTTCGATGGCCAAAAAATACACTGTCAAAATTATGCTTAATCCGGCCGGTGTTGAACTGGCCCACCCAGTTAAACTGCGAGCTCTACTGGAAGATATTGATGTTCTAGCTGTCAATAAAGAAGAGTGCCAGCAAATCGTCGAAGGTAGTTCATTAGAAGAATTGGCTCGCCACGCCACCCACTATTGTCCGACGGTCGTCGTTTCTGATGGTCCCCATGGTGCAGTGGTGACGGACGGCAAAACAATTATTAAGGCTGGTATGTACGAAGATGTGCCGGTCGTCGATCGGACTGGTGGTGGCGACGCTTTTGGTTCGGGTTTTTTGAGCCAGCTAGCACAGGGCAAAAGCTTGCGCGAGGCGGTAGTTTTTGCCAGTGCTAATTCGACGTCGGTGGTAACTAAGGTAGGCGCGAAGGCGGGCATTTTATATCAGGGTGTGCGCTTGCACGACATGCCAATCGAGGAGAAGGATTTTTAAGATGGCGAAGTTTTTGCAACAAGTTTTAGGTGGCGACGAGCCGTTTTTTAGCCAAGGTATGCACCAGCTTGAGGCTTCGACTGGCCATAGCGGTATTGACACGCGTCTTATCGCTGATATGATGCAAGCCGCTCACCAGGTTATGCGTCAACTAGGCCTTGATCCGTCCGACACAACGGCCGCCGAGCTGTATACGGCGCTTAATAATTCAATTCGCCACGGCAATGGCCAGCAGCTGTTGTCTAAAACTGACTATGTCTTGTTGCCGCTAGGTGGCCAGGTCGTATCGTTTAATTTAATCGACGTGATTGAAAATCAGCATCATGAACTGCCCTTCTTGGAGCGTTTGACTAGCCATGGCCGGCGAGCTTTAAGGGGTGAAATTGTCCAGCGTTACCTCGATAAACCTCAGGCTAGTCCAGTAACAGTTAACCACCACGCCGCTCACGCCGGCTTGATTGTTGAAGCTGACAAGTACTATCAGTACGATAAACTAGACTCCGGCGACGATACGGCTACGCCGTCAATTTTGGCGATTGGTGATATTTTTACTGATGCCTTTATTGCGCTAGACGAACACGAGGCCCATGTTGATACTGACGATGATGGCAAAAAGTGGTTGAAAATTCCGTTTGGCTCAAAGCCGCCCTATGATCATGTTGATATTGTCCAGGCGGTCGGGCCGTCACCCAACGCGGCTGTTTCGTTCAGCCGCCTGGGTGTTCGGTCTAGTCTGATGGCTTTTTTGGGTGACGATCAAGCCGGCCAGGACTCGCTTGACTATTTGCGCCGCGAAAGAATCGACACCAGCCTGGTGAATGTCCAAAAGAACATCAAATCAAATTATTATTACGTTTTGCGCTATGGCGCCGATCGAACAATTTTAGTCAAAGACGAAGCTTTTGATTACAGCTGGCGTCACCCGGCGCAAGTGCCGGACTGGGTTTATTTATCGCTGATTAGTGACCAAAGTTGGCCACTACACGAAGACCTGCTGAACTACTTAGACGCTAATCCAGACATTAAATTAGCCTTTCAGCCGGGAACTTTCCATTTTAAATGGGGCACCGAAAAGTTAGCCCGCGTTTATCGGCGCAGCTATATCGTAGTTATGAACCGCGAAGAAGCAGTTGACGTTACGGGTCGGCCATACGATTCGATTAAGGGCCTGGCCGACGGGCTACATGAACTTGGACCGCAGGTTGTCGTGATTACCGATGGGCCGAGCGGCTCATACGCTTCGTATGACGGTAAACTTTTGAGCATTCCAAATTACCCAGACCCGGCGCCGCCGTTGGATCGTACTGGTGCTGGCGACGCCTTCGCTTCGACAATCGTTGCCGCCCTGGCGACGGGCGAATCGCTCGAAACCGCCCTTAGGTGGGCGCCGATTAATTCAATGAGCGTTGTCCAGAAAATTGGTGCTCAAGCCGGATTATTAAACCGATCAGCTATTGAAAAATACCTAGCCGAAGCCCCAAGCGACTATGATGCTAAAGAATTTACAGAGGAGAATCAATCATGAAATACCAGATTTGTGTGTCAGGTGCGGCCAGTGGCAGCACTGTTCAGGCTTCGCACCAATTAGCTTTTGATTTAGGCAAGTCTATCGCCGAGCATGGTCAGACCTTGGTAACTGGCGCGACGGTCGGTTTACCATGGTATGCCGCCCAGGGCGCTTTTAGCGTTCAAGGCAAGCGCGGCATATCAGTCGGCTTTTCGCCAGCCAGTTCATACCGCGAACATGTTATGGTTTACCGTTTACCGACGGTTGAATTTGACTATATTAATTTTACCGGCATGGCCTATGTTGGCCGTGACGTGCATTTAGTTCGGAGCAGCGATGCCGTGATTACTATCGGTGGTCGCATGGGTAGCTTGCACGAATTGTCGACAGCACTTGAAAGTCGTAAGGTTTGCGGTGTGCTGCTGGGTAGCGGTGGTTTGGCCGATTTTGTGCCAACCTTATTAGAGCACGTTGAAGCACCAGGGACAAAAGAGATTATTTATGACACCGACCCAACTAGGTTGCTTGAAAAAGTAATCGCCGCACTCGATCATAAATACGCCGATTTTCAGCCACTTGATGACAACAGTCAGGTTTCGCCAAAGCGCGGCGGCTGAGCCGGCTTTACATTTTTGTCGGTAACGTCTATGCTAATTTTTAGAGCATAAGAGTAGTAAAGGGAGGGCACATGCTTCGTCGCCGAAAAAGGATTGCCGTAACAGTAGCCTCGCTAGTGGCTGGCTTGGTTTTAGTGGCCGGCTTTATTTGGGTAGTGACCCATCCGTATAGCTCAATCGATTTATCGAACGCCGGTCAACCATCGTCGCCTTCAACCAGTCAACCATCGAGCGGTAGTTCCACTAAAGATAGTACTGAAAGTCCAGCGACGACAACGCCGACACAACCAAATCCACCAGCGCCCGACCCGTCAACGATCAAGAACTTGACCATTACCCAGTGGGGCGTTGTGCTCGGATATGACCGGACCTTACCAGGTATGAGTTATCTTATCAAGCGAACCGGTGCCGGCACTCAATATGTCTCGCTAATGTATGACGGCTTGATTGGCGATAAATGTACCGGCGACCAAGGCGAGTTTGCTTCGATTATCAAAGATCCGACCAACGCCGACAGCACGGCTCTTATCAATACCGTCAAGCTGGGTAGCGATACTTATGGCTTGGCTTTGCCGGACAACGCCTGTACTGGTGACGTCGCTTTATTTACGCAATTTCAAAACTCTATGAAAACCAATTTTCCATATATGACAGTAGCTACGCCATAAGTGCGCCTTAACGGTCGGGCGACACCGGCCGGCTTTGAATGTTATACTAATGTAGATGGAGCAAAAATTTGTCCTACATTCCGATTATCAGCCAACCGGCGACCAGCCGACGGCTATTGCCCAATTGATCGAAGGACTTGACGGCGGCCTACACGAGCAGACCTTACTAGGTGTCACCGGTAGCGGTAAAACGTTCACAATGGCCAATATTATCGCTAACCGCCAGGTGCCAACCCTGGTACTAGCCCACAATAAAACTTTAGCGGCCCAACTTTACAGCGAGTTTAAGTCATTTTTTCCGGACAACGAGGTTCATTATTTTGTCAGCTATTTTGACTATTATCAGCCAGAGGCTTATATCGCCAGCAGCGACACCTATATTGAAAAAGACTCTAAGATTAACGACGAGATTGACCGGTTGCGTCATGCTGCTACCACTGCCTTGCTGACGCGTCGCGACACGATTATTGTTGCCAGTGTTAGTTGTATTTATGGTATCGGTTCGCCGGAAGATTATGGCGATATGGCGATTCATCTTAAACTAAAGGAACGCCGCCAGCAGGATAAATTCGTCCGGCTTTTAACTGATATTCAATATCATCGTAACGACATTGATTTTCATCGTGGTACTTTTCGGGTGCGCGGCGATGTTGTCGATGTTTTTCCGGCCGGCAGTGACGTTGCATACCGTGTGGAATTTTTTGGTGATGAAGTGGAACGTATCACCAGGCTTGACCCGTTGACCGGTGAAATTTTGGGCGAGCCGTCGGAACTGACGATCTTTCCGAGTAGTCACTATGTGACGCCGCGCGAAAAACTAGCTCATGCCATTGAGGGCATTAGACAAGAATTTGACGAGCGAATGGACTTTTTTGAAACGCACGACAAACTGCTCGAAGCCCAGCGCTTGGCTCAGCGCACGAAATACGACCTTGAAATGCTCGAAGAAACCGGTTTTGTGAAAGGTATTGAAAACTATAGCCGTTATTTGACTAATCGCGAGCCGGGTGAGCAGCCGGCTACTCTACTGGACTATTTTGCAGATGACTTTTTGCTGCTGGTTGACGAATCACATATGACCCTGCCGCAAGTAAGAGGTATGTATAACGGCGACCGCGCCCGAAAAGAAGTTTTGGTTGAATACGGCTTTCGTTTACCAAGTGCCCTGGATAACCGACCGCTAACATTTGACGAATTTAATCGACATATTAACCAAGTGGTGTATGTTTCGGCAACGCCAAGTGCTTATGAGTTATCCCACAGTCCAGCGCCGGCCCAACAGGTTATTCGACCAACTGGTTTACTTGATCCAGAAATTGAAGTTCGGCCAACCGCCGGGCAAATCGATGATTTAATTGCCGAGATTCGCGATCGCACCGCTCGTCAGCAGCGCGTGCTAGTAACTACCCTCACTAAACGCATGGCCGAAGATTTATCGACCTATCTGGGAGAGTTGAACATTAAAACGGCCTATATTCACAGCGAAGTTGATACCTTGGAGCGCGGCGATATTTTACGCGACTTACGCTCTGGTGTTTATGACGTTCTGGTGGGTATTAATTTGCTGCGCGAAGGTCTGGATCTGCCCGAGGTTAGTTTGGTGACGATTATGGACGCCGACAAAGAGGGCTTTTTGCGTAGCTCAAGTGCTTTAATTCAAACCATTGGTCGCGCTGCTCGTCACCAAGAGGGCAAGGTGATTATGTATGCCGATGTTATGACCGATTCGATGCGCCAGGCAATCGACGAGACCAATCGCCGCCGTGATATTCAACGCCATTACAACGAAGAACACAATATTACACCGACAACCGTAGCCAAAGCTATCGACGAAGGCTTAAGGGCGATTATCCCTAAAAAAGCTGATGACGGTAAACCGAAAGTCGATCTGAAACGCATTCCGAGAGACGAATATCCTGGTTTGATACGCGACTTAACTTCACAAATGGAGTTAGCCAGTGCTAACTTAGAGTTTGAACGAGCGGCCGAACTACGCGACCTTATTGCCGATATTCGCGCAAAAATGTAAAATACAGATATGACACAGATTTCTCGTGATGACGTGCAACATCTTGCACAGCTAAGTAGTTTGCAGCTTTCGGATGACGAAGCCGATGGCTTAAGGGTTGACCTAGATAATATTGTGAATTATATTCACCAGCTATCCGAACTTGACACCACTGGCGTAGAACCGACTTATCAGGTGACGGACCTGCAAAATGTCTGGCGCGACGACGTGGTTGATGACTATGGGCTTACTGGTCAAGCATTGGTAAAGTTAGCGCCCGATGCTGTTGAAAATCAAATTAAAGTCCCGAAAGTTTTGTAAGATGTCGAAAATTGCCGATTACCTAAACCAGTCAGCCGTCGAAAATGTAAAGCAAGCGATTGCCAAAGCGCGTCAAAACGAATCTTATCACGCGCTATTGTCGCTAACTGAAACGCGTGCCCTAGAACGGGCAGCCAAAGTTGACAATGGCCTGATTGGCGGGCGCCTAAAAGGTGTGCCGTTTGTCGTTAAAGATAACTTTTTGGCTTTCGGGGCACCGACAACGGCCGCCAGCAAGATGCTCGAGAACTTTAATGCGCCGCTGCAAGCGACGGCTGTAGAAAAACTTGAAGCCGAAGGTGCAATTTGTATCGGTAAGGCCAACCTGGATGCTTTTGCGCATGGCGGCAGTACCGAAAACTCAGCTTTTGGCCCAACCAAGAACGCCTTTGACCAAACGCGCGTTGCCGGCGGCTCAAGCGGTGGTTCGGCTGTGGTGACAGCGCTCGATATTGTGCCGTTTGCGCTAGGTAGCGACACCGGTGGTTCAATTCGTGAACCGGCGAGCTTTAATGGTGTTTATGGCATTAAGCCGAGTTATGGTACAGTAAGCCGTTACGGCGTAGTGGCGATGGCCAGTAGCACCGACACGATTGGTTGTTTTACGACTAACGCCGCCGATGCTGAACTGGTGATGTCGATTATGTCGGGCCGTGACCCCAAAGACATGACAACCTTACCAGACTTTTTTGCGCCAACGGCTGTTAAGCCGTCTCAGCGGATTGGCCTGGTTAAAGATTTTATGAGCGAAGGTGTCGAACCAGAGGTGCGCGATCGGACCAATGAATACGTCGCTAAACTACGCGCTGCTGGTCATACGGTTGAAGAAGTCGAGCTGCCGATGGCCAAATACGCCCTAGCTGTCTACTACATTGTCGTGCCGGCCGAGGTTAGTAGTAACTTGGCGCGCTATGATGGCGTGCGCTATGGCCACCGGGCCGAGGCGGTTAAAACCTTGGCCGAACTATATGGTCGTTCGCGCGATGAAGGTTTTGTAACCGAAAACAAACGTCGCATTATGATTGGCAGCTATGTATTGTCGAGCGGTTTCTTCGATGCTTACTATTTGCAGGCTCAAAAAGCGCGGACACTTTTAGTTAATGAGTTTGATCAATTATTCACCGATTACGATGCTTTAATCGGTCCAGTGGCGCCGATGCCGGCTTTTGCGCTAGGTGCCAATACGGCCGATCCAATTAAGATGTACCTTGCTGACATCATGACCGTGCCCGCCAGTCTGGCTGGTTTGCCGGCAATCAGTGTTCCGGCAGGCAAAACGAGCGCCGGTTTGCCGGTTGGCGTACAGTTAATTGGCAAGCGCCGCGCTGACGCCCAACTATTAGCGCTGGCGAAATCACTGGAATGCGACGAGGTTAAAAATTAATGGACTCAACATCGATTATTCTATTTTTTGGAGCGATATTAATTTTAGCCGGCCTAATTTTAGCGCTAGTGACGATTACTCGGCAGGGTCCGAAACGACTTAATGTCAACCGTTATCGCACGCAATGGCTCACCATCGAACAGCAATTAAGCCGCGACGAAGCCGCCAGCTGTAGCTTGTGCATTCTAAATGCCGACAAATTGCTTGATCAAGCCATGCGTGAATCTGGCCTGGCGGGCGAAACGATGGGTGACCGCTTGAAAAGTTCCGGCAAGCACTTCAGCAATCTAAATAGTATTTGGAGTGCCCACAAAATTCGCAACCAAATCGCCCATGAGCCAGGTTTTCAAGTTAGTTATGGCGATGCTCGGCGAGCCCTGGCGGCCTTTAAGCAAGCACTGAAAGATATAGGAGCAATCTAATGGCAGCACCAGAAATTTTAGCTAAATACGACTTAACGATTGGCATTGAATGCCATGTGCAGCTGGCTACTAAAACCAAACTATTTAGCGGTGCCGACAATGATGCTCGTTTTAAAGATCCTAACACCGTTGTTAATCCGATTGACTTTGGTCTGCCGGGCATGTTGCCAGTTTTAAACCACGAAGCCGTTAAGTTAGCGGTGCGCGCCGGTAAAGCGCTCAACTCGAAAATTGCTAATGTTAGCCGCTTTGACCGCAAACACTATTTTTACCCCGATCTACCAAAGGGCTATCAAACCAGCCAAATGTATCATCCATTGATTCTTGGCGGTTCTGTAGAGGCTCCGCGTGAAGACGGCTCGATAGTTAAAGTTCGGCTAGACCACGCGCACATGGAAGAAGATGCCGGTAAATTGACGCATAATGGTGATCACAGCCTGGTCGACCTCAACCGAGCCGGTACGCCGCTGATCGAGATTGTGTCGCAGCCCGACATGCACTCTGCGGCCGATGCCAAAGCCTATGTCACTGAACTTCATCGCTTAATGACGTATGCCGGCGTCACTAACGGTGACCTTTACCATGGTAATATGCGTTTTGACGTGAACGTTTCGGTGGCGCCAAAGGGTGCGACCGAGCTTGGTAAGCGCGCCGAGGTTAAGAATTTGAACTCTTTCCGCAGTGTTGAACGAGCGGCCGAATATGAATTTAATCGCCAGGTTGAACTAGTGGAGCGCGGCGAAGAAGTGGCCCAAGAAACGCGCGGTTGGAGTGATGCGACTGGTAAAACCACCTCGCAGCGCTCTAAAGAGGATGCTCAAGATTATCGCTATATGCCGGACGCCGATATTCCACCAATCGTCTTAACCGACGAAGAGATTGCCGACATGCAAATCGGTTTGCCGACGTTGCCATCTGTCTATCGCGAACGCTGGAAGGTGCTGCAGCTAGATAGCTCGGTGGTTAACGCGGTGCTTAATTATCGACCAGTTGCCGAGACACTAGACGCTATTGTTGAGCGTTATGGCGCCGGCGATGTGGCCCGCCGAGTTTTTCACTGGTTTGCGTCCATGCAGGCTGGTGACTTTGACGTGACGGCGGTTGAATCTGGTTTGGTTGGCCCGCAACGCCTTAGTGAACTATCGATAATGCTTGGCGATAACAAACTTAGCTCAACCGGCGCCAAAGAAATCTTCTTAGACTTATTCAAAGAAGAATACACCGGTAAAATGCCAGCGGAGATTGCTGAAGCCAAAAACTTATTGCAGGTCAGCGATGAATCGGCAATTGCGGCAATTGTTGATGAAGTTCTGGCTGACGCGGCTAATGCGGCATCGATTGCCGATGTCAAAGCTGGCAAAGACAAAGCCATTGGTTTTTTGGTTGGACAGGTTATGAAAAAGTCGCAAGGCAAGGCCAATCCTGCCCTAGCCCAGAAGCTAATTCGCGCTAAACTATAGCGGTGTGCTACAATAGCATCAATAACATAAAAAGGACTAGTCGAAAACTATGGATACGACAACTTTTGTTCTGGTAATCATCTTATCAATCTTTCTGGCGATATTTCTGGTAGTAGGTATTATTCTGGCGGTGTATTTAATTCGCCTAACCGCCGAAATCCGTAAAATAGCCGCTTCAGCCCAAAAGACCGTCGATCACATTGGCGCCGCCGTTTCGGGTTTTAGCAGAATAACTTCGCCACTATTTGTCGGTGAGGTGATCGAGCGAATCGTTAAGCGTTTCACCAAGGACCAAAAGCATAAGTCAACCAAGAAGGAGGACTAACATTATGGCTAAGAACAATGGAAAATTTGCATTAGGTGCGCTATTTGGTGCCCTGGCCGGCTTTTTCGCTGGTGTATTATCGGCGCCACAAAGCGGCAAAAAAACACGCGGTGACCTGAAGGACACCGCAGTTGACTTGAAGAAAAAAACTTTTTCGGCTGCTGAAGATGCTAAAGACCGAGCCGTTGACGTTGTTGATGATGTCAAAGAGCGCGCCACCGATGTCGTCGAAGACGCTAAAGATATAGCCTACGACCTCAAGGATCGAACGCAGCGGGCTGTTAAAAGCGCCGAAAAAGAGTTCAAGTCTGACGGCGATAAGTCTGGCAAATAAGGTCTTTAGGTTATGGTGGTTGATCAACGCGATAAAGCTCTAGCTGAGGTAGCCCAAGATAAACGCGAACGCGGTGCGCGGCGGGCTATTTTAGAGGATTTGTTTTACGATTTCCATCGTAACCGGCACCAGGTTTATGCCATGAATTTTATGCGTGGTATATTCTTTGGTTTTGGTACGATAATTGGCGGCACTGTAGTGGTGGCATTGGTGGTGGCTATATTATCGCTTGCTGGCCACTGGTTTCCTTTTCTCGATCAACTAATTCAACTGTTGCGTAATGCACATCGCTAAAAGCTACTCCTGCTAATTAAAATTAGTTATACTGGTAATAGTTATGGGGGATAGTGCAGTTGTTAAATTGCCAGCTGAGCCGACGCTTGGACCGTTGGATTTTGTTCATTTGCACAATCATACCCACCACAGCCTTTTAGATGGTCTGACGAAAATTCCCGATTTAGTCGACAAGATTAAAGATATGGGCATGGACGCCGTAGCTATTACCGACCACGGCACGATGACCGGTATCATTGAGTTATATAAAGCCGCGACAGCGGCCGGGATTAAGCCTTTGCTCGGTATCGAAGCTTACGTGGCGGCGCGCTCGCGCCTTGACCGCGATCCAGCCAAAGATAAGGCTCGTTATCACTTAACAATTTTGGCTATGAACGACCAAGGCTATAGCAACCTAATGCGGCTAAGCTCCGAAGCGAACCTGGACGGTATGTATTATAAACCGCGTATGGATCATGAAATACTGGAGAAATACAGCGAAGGTTTAATTGTTATGTCCGGTTGTGCTAGCGGTGAGCTGGGCGAACAATTACGCACCGACAATTACGAAGAAGCGAAAAAGATTGCCCAGTGGTATAAATCGATTTTTGGTGATCGCTATTACCTTGAATTACAAGACCATGGCCACCCCGACCACCCATCGCCATGGGACGTGCAGACAAAAATCAACGGTTATTTGGATAGATTATCGGAAGAGCTTGATATTCCAGAGGTGGTGACTTGTGACGCTCACTATTTGAATCATGAGGATCAAGACGCGCACGAAATATTGTTGTGTGTGGGTACGGGCGCCTATTTGAGCGACACCAACCGTATGAGTCTTAAAGAGTTCGAGTTGCACGTCACCGACCCGCGCGAAATTATCAAACGTTGGGGCAAAACTCACCCGGAAGCTATTCGCAATACCAGGAAAGTTGCTGATCGATGTGATGTCAAATTAAAACTTGGCGGTATTTTGATTCCGACCTTTCCGACCCCAGAAGGTCATAATGAAAAGACCTATCTTGATCTACTGGTTTTTCGCGGCTTGTCGTGGCGCTACGGTGACATTGCCGATGCCGAGGCGGCCGAAAACTTAAGTGTCGAAGAAGCGCGTAAGCATATTCCCGATAATGTTCTAGAGCGAGTCGATTACGAGCTTGGCGTGATTGATAGCATGGGCTTCAATGGCTACTTCTTAATCGTTCAGGACTTTATTAACTGGGGTAAAGACCAGGGTATTGTCTTTGGACCGGGCCGCGGTTCGGCGGCTGGGTCGATTGTGGCCTATAGCCTGCGTATTACCGAACTCGACCCGTTAAAGTATGACCTGCTGTTTGAGCGTTTTCTCAACCCTGACCGTATCAGCATGCCCGACGTTGACGTCGACATTCAAGATACTCGTCGCGACGAGGTGATTCAGTACTGTACCGAAAAATATGGTTCGGCGCGCGTGTCCAATATCGTTACCTTTGGCAAGATGGCAGCCCGAGCGGCCGTCCGCGATGTGGCGCGCGTTTTGCAGGTGCCGTATGCCGAGAGTGATCGTTTAGCGAAGTTGATTCCACCACCGGTTCAAGGACGACACATTCCTTTGGTTAAAAGTGTGGTTGACGACGCTGATTTGCGCCATGAATACGAAACTAACCCGACGGCTAAAATGGTATTTGACTATGCGATGCGCCTAGAAGGTACGATTCGCAGCCACGGTATTCATGCCGCTGGTGTGGTGATTGCGCCCGACGATATTGTTAAGTTTGTGCCGGTTGAGATGGCTCAAAAAGGTGTGGTGGCAGCTCAGTTCCCGATGGGGCCGATTGAAGAGCTCGGGCTTCTCAAGATGGACTTTTTGGGTCTATCGAACTTGTCGATTATTAACAATGCCCTGCGTATAATTCGTAAGGCTTATAAAACCGATATTGTGCTTGAAGATATCCCGCTTGATGATGCGGCGACCTACGATTTATTCCAGCGTGGCGATACGACCGGAGTTTTTCAGCTGGAATCGGCCGGTATGAAACGCTATTTGCGCGAACTGCAACCGAATGTCTTTGAGGATATCGTAGCTATGGTGGCCTTGTATCGACCGGGACCGATGCAGTTTATTGACGATTTTATTAAACGCAAGCACGGTGAACGTGAAATTGTTTATCCGCACATTAGCATGAAGAATGCGCTTGAAAATACCTATGGCGTGCTGGTTTACCAAGAGCAAGTCATGCAGATTTCAAAGGAAGTCTGTGGTTTTACCGGCGGTGAAGCCGACACTTTGCGCAAAGCCATTGGTAAAAAGAATATCGATATGATGCGCAAGATGCACGACAAGATGATTGAAGGCGGCCAACGAGTCTCTGGTATCGATGAGAAGACCATGGAGATCTTTTGGAAGCAGCTTGAAGATTTTGCGGCCTACTGTTTCAACAAGTCGCACGCCGCTTGTTACGGCATGATTTCGTACTGGACTGCTTATCTTAAAGCTCACTACCCAGACGCCTTTATGGCGGCACTGATGACTAGTGACCAAGACGATATTGAGCGCTTAGCGATTGAAATTACCGAGTGTAAACACATGGGCATTCAGGTGCTTTCGCCGGACGTCAACGAAAGTTTCGTCGAGTTCGCCGTCGTGCCAGATAAGAAACAGATTCGCTTTGGCATGGCCGCCATCAAGGGCGTTGGCGTGAGTGCGGTTGAAGAAATTCTGCGTGCCCGCCAAGACGGTAAATTTATGAACATTGAAGATTTTGCCAAACGAGTTTCGACCAGTAAAGTTAATAAAAAATCATGGGAGTCACTGGTTAAGACAGGTGCTTTTGATACCTTGGCCGACCGCTCCGACCTGTTGTTTAATATTGAAACGATTCTTGCTTTTGCCAGCAAGTTGCAAAAAGAGGCTTTGAGCGGACAAACTGATTTGTTTGGTGGCTTGGCGGAACTAGCGACGATTCAGCCAACTATGTCGCTGCAGCCAGCTCCGGTGAAGCACACCGAAAAAGAGCGCCTAACCTGGGAGCGTGAACTGCTAGGACTTTATATTAGCGCCCATCCGCTCGATAATTACGATAGTTATTTTGAAGAACAGACTATTCCACTTACCTCTATGACAGCCGAGATTGACGGCAAGAGAGCGCAGGTCTGTTGCCCTCGCTGCGCCATCACGGAAGCAAATCAGCAGCGTAAGTCTCTCCGGTTGATCACGGTGCACGACTATCGCACCCGCAAGGCGATCTCCCC
>DAIDJW010000001.1 GCA_027451185.1 Candidatus Saccharimonadota bacterium | reverse complement strand
AGATCATTACTGCTGTGGCCGGCAATAACGGTGTTGCCATTTTCGCCTGGGTGGCTAGAGGCTCCTGGAATAGCAAAGTGCGCGACACCCTTGGCCATGGCGGCCATCTGAGAGTTGTAGTCGTTGCCAATGTCGTACGAAACTGGCACGTCGACATTAATCTTAGGAATGATTAATTTTGGATCGGGGCCAACTACAACCTGGACGTTTGGGTCAACGACGATATTGTTCGGGTCAATCTGCCCAGGTGAAACATAGGCCATGACTTGGGCGACGAAGAACTGGTTATATTGGATAAAGACAAATAGAATCACCACTGCAAGTGCTGATATGATTGGGCCGAAGTGACGGCTATTTTTAACCTTCTGAGCCCGATTAACCACGGTCTGAAGCAATTTTTGTCGCAGCGTATATAACGCCTCGTCTTTAGAGATAGTCTCGTCTTCGATATTGTCGGTCAGCCGTTCGGCTCGCGGTGGCTGTGATGAAAAATATGCCTGGTGGTTGCTAGTGCTGGCCTTTGCTTGTTGGGCGTAATAAGCTTCGTAGTATTGACGGTAGTAATTTTGCCAAGCGCTGTGATAAGCCTTCCATTCGTCAACTTCAATTTGTGGATTTGCGTCATGAGTGCGTTCGTAGGGGTTACCGACTTCCAGCTCGCCCGTCGAAACTGCGCCGCCGCCGTTATAAATGCTATCTATTTGATGACGCAAAACCTCGGCCGCCTGGGCGCGGTTATCTGTCGCCTCCGTTTGAGGCGCGGTTTCAGCAGAAGGCTGAATAGCCGGGCTGTGGGCTGGCACGATTTGCGGTGTCTGATCTTGATCGTCTGGCTTCATATCTATCTGGAATCCTACTTAATTCTATTGTACAATACATTGGTACGCGTGAGTACATGCCGCGATGGTGGAATAGGTAGACACGCTAGACTCAAAATCTGGTGTCCTCTGGACGTGCCGGTTCAAGTCCGGCTCGCGGTACCATGAAATAATCACGCCCTATCTTTAGGGCGTTTTTGATTGGTAGGCGTTAATATTGTCGGCGACCAGTACTCCGTCCCCATTTGGAGCTAGTGTTGGTATTTAAGATAATTCAAGTAAGCTGGTGGTGACGGATTCTAGGAGCTTACCTGAGTGCCAGAGCCAATAGACCGAAGCCCGCGCAGCTACACTGCCCCGCCAAATCGCCATCGGGTTTGGCCAGGCCATGGTAACGACTTGTCCGTCGCGCGCAATCACCAGTTGTTCTTTGTGTAAAACCATGATGCCAACCGGATATGTAATCGTAAATTTGTGTAGCGTTTCGACCAGGCTGGTCAGCTGCATACTAAATGTCAAAATTCGCGGATAATATACCGCTTGAAAAAGCTTTTGCAGTTGAGCAAACGACACCACCAGTAGCGTATCGGGGCGTTCAACTAGCACCGACGAACTATTCTTTACCAAGTCGACGGCGTCGCGGGTAATCACCAGCTGTCCGCTGTAGTCGCGAATAAAATCTTCGTAAACAATCGCCGTTTCGCTGTTACGGCCAGCGTCACCAATTAGCAATACGCCGGTGCTCCAAGCGCCAAGGGCGTGCATATCGGCTTGAGCGTCACGCGCCAGGCTACCGGACATATTGCTGGCCGCAAACACCGCGTCGGTAATAACTGTCGGAATCTGCTTGCGCAAAGCGTCGGGCAGCAGAACCCTAACCTCACCTACTCCGGCTTTTGCGGCCACGCCGTAAGCTTCGGCGACGCCAGCAAAGCCCAGCTTATTGCCGCCGATGATACCCAGCCGGCCAGCGTGTGACCGTTGCTCGGGCCTAGACCACTCAATATCCGGAAATAGCGGCGTGCCGGGCATTTGTTTGTGCCAGTAATCAAAATCCATCTTAAACCTCGACCGTTATGCTAACTGGACAGTGGTCGGAACCCATGACCTGCGGGTGAATTTCGGCTGACTTAACCTTTGACAGCAAACTTTTTGACACTAGCCAGTAGTCAATTCGCCATCCGACGTTGCGGGCCCTAGCGTTGGCCCAATGCGTCCACCAGGTGTAAGCGGCGGTTTGGCCGGGGTGTAAGTAGCGAAAAGTATCTACTAGTCCGGCGGCCTCAAAGGCGTCAAAGCCGGCGCGTTCTTCGTTAGTAAAGCCGTGCTTACCGACATTTGCTTTAGGGTTAGCTAGGTCGATTTCGCTGTGAGCAACGTTTAGATCGCCGCAAAATAACACCGGTTTGGTCTTCTCGAGCTCTTTAACATGTTCTAGAAATGCCGGGTCCCATTGCTCGTGGCGCAGCTTGAGCCGCGACAAATCATCTTTGGAGTTTGGCGTGTAAACTGTGACCACCCAAAAGTCTTCAAACTCGGCTGAAATTACCCTACCCTCGTGCGTCGGGTCGCCGTAACCGTCGTCAGCCAAATTGTATTTCTCGGCAACCGCATCGGCAAGACCATTTAAAACTTGCAGCGGCTGAACTTTACTAAAAATCGCCGTACCGCTATAGCCAGGCTTGTCGGCGCTGTTCCAATATTCAAAGTAGCCCGGCAAGTCAATTTCGGCTTGACCCTGTTTGGCTTTAGTTTCCTGTAGACATAAAATATCCGGCTGGCGCTCGGCAACAAACGCTTGGAAAGCGCCCTTGTTAATGACCGCACGGATACCGTTGACGTTCCAGGAATATAGCTTCATATGCCCATTGTACCACTGTTTAGTAGGGGCAATCACTACATAGGCCATATTGACTTTTTGATAGTTTTAAGTTATAACAAGAAATGTCCTGTACGTGCAATACTAGGAGCGGAACGTGGCAGTAAAAAGCTGGGTGGAAGAATCGCCCAAGCCTGGACCGGTCCGGTCGAAGCCAGGTGATGTGCCTGAAGTGCTCCGCAGCTGTCTGCAGATAGCGGCCAAGAAGGTCGTTATCGAAAAGGAGATGGTGCTGGAAATGTGGTCCAAGAACGGCCGCCTGAGCTTCACGAAGCCGTCGATGCCACGAACCGATTCGTACGATCGGCCACGCAAGCAGGTTGATTCGGTCACGGTGGTAGTTCCGGCTGGTTCGGTGCTCGAGCTGGTTAGCCGTAGCGCCGGATGGTGCAAGATCAACGTGGTAAGGGGCAACAATCGGCCGGCTCAGCTGAACGTCTACTACCGACCGAACGGCGATTTCAAGTACGCCGCCCTGAAGGTTGGCGGCGGCGAAGTGGCCACCCCCAAGACATCAGCTCGCCACATCAGTGCGGTGACCCGCCTGAGCAATGCCTGCTGAAGCGCACTACAGGATCCCCGCAGTCCATTCGGACGGCGGGGATTTCCTTTTTTAGAAGTTATTTTTTAGAATTCGGCTGGTTTCGCGGGCTTCGTCGCGGCGTTTGACGGTTTCGCGTTTGTCGTAGTTCTTTTTACCCTTGCCGATGGCTATGACTAACTTAATAAAGCGGCCGCCAGTTAATAATTTCAGTGGCACGATTGTCATGCCAGCAACGCGCTGACGTTCCAAAGCGTCGATTTGCTTGCGGCTGGCGAGGAGTTTGCGCGGCGAGGTATCAACGGCCGCTGCACCAGGTTGACCGGCTTGGTTCAACTTAAGGCTAAAACTGGCGTTATTCAGCCACAGTTCATGGTTGCGAATCGTTACAAATGAACCTTTGAGCTGCACCCGGCCGTCGCGGGCGGCGCGTACTTCGGGCCCAGTTAGGGCTAAACCAGTAACTAGTTCGTCGCCAAGGTTATAGTCAAAAGACGCCCGGCGATTAACTATGGCGTGCTGGCGTGGCGATGGTTTTTTCTTCTGGGCCATGATTATCTATTGTACCAGCAACTAACAGATTAATAGCGTTAAGTAGTTCTTGGGCCGAACTCTGCCAACTATAAGTTTCGATATGAGCCTTGCCCCTCTCGGACAGATGGTGACGCAAGCCGTCGTCGTCGAGTTCTTTGACGCGCTCAGCGAACTCCTTTGGGTCACTTGGATTAAAGTATAGTCCACCACTGCTGGCAACTTCATGAAAAACATCAATATCACTGACGACAACTGGCACGCCAAGGATTAGTGATTCGGCAACGGGCAGGCCATAGCCTTCGTCAAAACTGGCGGTCACCAATATGCCGCCGTCGGCCAAAAGCTTGGCGTAATCTTCATCGCTGGTGCCGTTATGAAAGACAATTTTTGCGCCGCGGGGAGCTATTTTCTCTAACTCAGCTAGGCGGGCGGGCTTAATTTTACTAAGTAGGTGCAAGGTGTAATCTGGCAGGTACTTCATACCTTTAACCAAGGTCTCGACGTTTTTATATGGCATAAACGAGCCCATGTAGACTAGATTGCGCGGTTTTTTGGCTAACTCAATCTTGTCGACATATTGGTTTAATTCTTGCGGCGCGTTAGGGACGACAATAATTGGCCGTTTCGTAAGCTTAACTTGCTCGATTTGGCGCTGAGTCGTTTGGCTAACTGTAGCGACGATGTCGGCGCCGTTGAGGGCTTGGCGTTCTGGCACGTAAGTTAAATGGTAGATAACCCAACCAGCGCGAATCATGGGGTTAAGCATGCGTGGCGGTATGCGGTGGCGGTAATAAATAAGGTCATGAGTCGTGAGGATAAGCTTGAATTTGCGTCCGGCTGACCCCATGGTTTGCATCGGCGAGAATACCACGTCTGGCTTGTACTGGTTAAGTATCAGCGAGGTAAACGGTTCCATGATGTTGGTTGGATCGTGGATTTTGACATAACGACAGCCTTCAGGCAATTTGGCTAGCTGACGTTTGTCGGAGATAATAAATGTAATTGGCGTCAGGCTAGCTAGCGCCGCGCCAAGCTCGGTGCTATAGCGACTGATACCATCGTGAAAGTCGGGCCGAATATATCGGGCATCAAAAAATAGTCTCATATTTAAACATATTGTAGCATAATTTGGCCGCCGGACGTGGTGTGTTAGAATATAGGCTATATGAAAATTCTTATCGCGTCAGACTTACACTACCCGACTATTAATGGCGTCGCCAAATTTAGTCGTAACCTGGCGAAAGGCCTGGCCGACCTTGGTCATGAGGTTCTAGTCATCGCCCCGAGCCAAACCGGACGCCGCTACAAAGAAATTGATGGAAATCACATTATTGTCCGAACAGCCTCGGTGCCCTTTCCGTTTTACCAGAACTTTCGTATTTCGCCGACACCAAACCGTGAGGTCAAGGCGATTATCAAAGAGTTCGACCCCGACGTGATTCATATCCAAATGCTAATGTGGATTGGCCAGGCGGCCATGAAATATGGTAACAAATACGGTATTCCAATCGTCAGTACCAACCACGCTATGCCGGAAAACTTGATGGATAACCTGAAATTATTGGCGCCGGTGGCGCGCCCGATTAACTATATGTTGCGCGAGTATGGCGCCCATTTTCATGCCAAGGCCGATGTTGTGACTATGCCGACGCAGTCGGCGATTGACATGTTCAAGGCTGGTGACAAGGTTGGCAAAACCATCGAAGCGGTCAGTAATGGCATTGATTTGTCGCGTTTTACGCCGGGTACGATTGACCCAGCGGTGGCGCACAAATTTGGCCTGCCGCTGGACAAGCCGATTGTCAGCTACATTGGCCGGGTTGATGCCGAGAAGCACATCTCGGTTCTTATCAAGGCCTTTGACGAGATTCAAAAAGAGACCGGTTCGCACCTACTGGTGGTTGGTGACGGTACCGATACCGATCACCTGAAGGAAATGTCTTACGCCCTAGGTGTTCACTCGCACGTCACCTTTACCGGTCGTGTGACCGACGATGAAATCGTCCAGCTGCATAAAGTTGGCACAGTTTTTTGTATGCCGTCACCGGCCGAGCTGCAGAGTATTGCTACACTTGAAGCGATGGCTTCGGGTATACCGGTGGTGGCGGTTGACGCCGGTGCCTTAAAAGAATTATGCCAAGACGGCCGCAACGGCTTCTTGTGCCACAAAGACGATGACCAGCAAATTGCCGAAAGTTTGAAGAAGATTCTACTAGATAAAAAATTACGCCAGAAATTCAGCGATGAAAGCTTAAAAATTGCTCAAACGCATGACCTTTGCACTACCTTAGCGCGTTTTGAAAAGATTTACACTGATTTAATAAACGCTTGAACTAAGGCCGCTACTTGGTCCGGTGTTTCGTAATGTGTTAAGTGGCCAACACCTTTGATCACTTTTAATTCGGCATGTGGAAACATTTTGAGGAGTTCTTGTTGCTTGGCGAGTGGTGTGATGTCGTCTTTGTCGCCAGCGATCAACAGTGTTTTCGAAGTGACGAACGGTGCCGATTCGCGCACATTGTGTGTCACTGAAGTGTTAAAAGCCTCCATGATGCTTTTGGTGTTATGAAAACGACTGAAATACGTGAAGTGCTGATTATGAATCCAGCGCCTTAGCTCGCGGTCGCGGGTTTTAGCCATGGTGGTGCTCATGATATAGACCACCGGCTTGGCAGCCAGCCAGGCACGGGCGGCTTTATCGGGCAAGACATCACCTAGCCAGTAGTAGAACTGGGCTAATTTTGTTAGGGCGCCGCGTGGACCCTCTAGCGCCGGGGCGCCGATTGGGTTAACTAGAATTAATTTATCAAAGGTTTCAGGATATTTAGCGGCGTAAGCGGCGCAGATGATGCTGCCGAAGGAGTGGCCCAAGAGGATCGGTTTTTCAACCAAGCCGAGCAATTTGATATAGCCATGCAGCCACTCAACGTAACTAGCTAAATCGTAGCTATTTAGCGTGTCACCCTCACCAAAACCCGGTAAATCGGGAATAATTGACTCGTAGCTGGGTAAATTTTTGGCAATTAAGGCTAATCCGTGGTGGGTGCCGCGAAAGCCGTGAATCATAATAATTTTTTGTGACATATGGGTCTATTCTGCGCCAGGCGGTCGTTTGCCGCAAGCGATTTCGTAAAGATCGGGATGCTCGTTATGCAGATAAAATTGAATGGCTTTGTGAGTATACGCACTACTATTACCCTGCTCGGCCATAGCTCGGACACGTGTCTCGACCTGAATCCTGACGGCCAAAATATGCTCAATTCGGCCGTTGGTCGCAAACCGCTGTTCGTCGCTACTCGGGTCTGGGCCACCGCGGCCTAGCGAGTCGGCGTAGTGGCCTAGCACGGAAATGATGCGTCTAATATCACGCCTAGCGACGGCTTCTGGTGACAACTGTCGTTCAACGACCTTTTGAAGAGCTTGCGTGGCGATTACCCTGGATTCCGTCCACGCGATTTCGCGAGCCCCTGTCGGTTCAACCGAGCCATCGGCGTGTTGTTCTGGCATGGTACTTGGGCGCAGCGGAATAACGGCCGCCAGCTGGCCAGGTTCAGCTTCTACACTTTTGTGCCTACCGGAATAATCGGCCAATTGAATTACAGTCACTTGTCTTACCTATCTAATTTTAATTTAACCTACTGGCACGTGTAGAGCAAGCGCAACCTTTAACCTACTGCGAACGTTTAATAATCAGCCTCGATTAACAGAGGTAAAAATGTTACAATACTCCAGGTATGATTGCCGATATCAAAGTTAACGAAAAATCGTTTGGCCCCAAGGTCTTAATGACCGGGGTTAGCTTTAGTATTGACGACGGCGAGAAGGTCGGTTTAATTGGCCGCAACGGTATCGGCAAGTCGACGTTATTTGAGATTTTAAGTGGCCAGGACAAAGATTTTAGCGGCGCGGTTGTTTATCAGCGCGGTTTAGTGGTGATATCGACGAGCCAGGAATATCACGGTGTTGCTGCCAATACGACCGTCTTGCAGTACATTTTAAATGGCTTGCCCGAATACACTGAATTGTCGCATATTATTGAAAGCTACCCCTTGACCATGGGCGACGATATGCGCAAGATAAGTCAATATACAACTGCTCTGCAGCGCTTTGATGACAAAGGTTTTTATCAAATCGAGTCGGATATCGAGCGTGAACTAGATAATTTTCAGCTGAACGGTATTGCCCATCGCCCGTTTCAGTCGCTATCGGGCGGTCAGAAACGTTTGGTTGAGGTTGTTAAAATTATGCACGCCCAGGCCGATTTGGCGCTGGTCGACGAGCCAACTAACCACATGGACTACGTCGCCAAACAGCAATTCATTGACTGGATCAAGTCGGCCCGCGAGTCAGTTTTGGTAATTACCCACGACCGTGACGTGCTCAAAGAAGTCGACCGGATTGTTGAAATCAAAGACGGCAGCAGCGTTAGTTTTAAGGGTAATTATGACGCCTATTTGAGCCAAAATGCTGTTTCGACCGGCGCCGCCATGAGCGAATACGAGCTAATTGAGCGACGGATTGCTAACTTGCGCGTTAAGGTAGTTGACTATCAGCGGCTGAAGGAAAAGTCGCGCAACCCGCCGACTATTCAGCGCTTCAAGCACCTGGAAACTAAAGCCCGGGTCGAACTGGCTGAGCTGCTAACGAAGGAAAAACCAACTTTTTGGATTGATAAAGATTCGGTTGAAAACTTAAATTACAAAACGGCTGCCCAATACAAAAAATTCAAGGCTCGCAACGTAAGGATTAATCTGAAAAACGACGAGTCACGCTCTAAGCATGTTTTGGTGCGGGCGCGCGGTTTGAGCCTAGGCTACGAACAACCATTATTTAGCGATGTTAACATCGACCTGCGCGAAGGCGAAGCCTTAGAGCTGCGCGGTCGTAACGGGGCTGGTAAAACGACTCTCATTAAATACTTGCTAGGCGACCGCCAGCCGAGGCTGTTTGACGGTGAGCTGGAGCTCGACAAACAGGTGCGGATTGGGATTTACGAACAAGAAGTTAGTTCGAGCTATTTTGAACTACCGCTCGAGGAAGCTATCGAGCGACTATATCTCGACCGCAACCTGTCAATTACCACTTCAAAAATTAGGGCCCTACTACACGATTACTTGTTTGACGAGGGTGACGGCCGGGTGCCGGTCAGTAAATTATCGGGCGGCCAAAAAGCCAGGTTCCAGTTGATTGGCATGTTAGCCAACGACCCGCAGTTACTCATTTTAGACGAGCCAACCAACCACCTAGATTTGCCATCAATCGAAGAAATGGAATCGGCCTTGTCGAAATATAGTGGCGCCCTACTTTATGTTAGTCACGATGGCTATTTTAGAACCGCCATTGGCGGCGAGGTTCTGCAACTTGGCAAGCAATAAAAAATAACCCGCGGCGAGGGGCTATTTTTTATTATCGTAAAGGCTTAAGCCGCGACTGGTTCGATTTTGTGAACCTTGATGGCGTCCTGAATCTTTGGTCGGTCAAAACCAAGCACGATATCGCCACTGATGTCGGTAACCGGCACGCCGCGGAAATTACCACTACCGCCTAGTTTGGTCATTAGTTCGTCGTAGGCGGCTTTATCCTCTTCGATATCTTTAGCGACAAACGGAATGCCCATGTGCTCGAGCCACTGGACCTCGGTGTGGCAAAAGGCGCACCAGCTGGTTCGGTAGACGATAATTTTTGAATCGTTTGGCTTACTTGCTTCGTTCATAATCTTCCCCTTATTTACTATACATTGTACACTAAATCTTGCGTTAAAGTAAAGCTTTAAATTGGAGACTACCGTGTCGCTTATGCTATACTGTCTCTAAAGAAAGCGTAGCACACTGGCGATGGCGAATACAATCACAGATAGGTATCAACTGTTCAAAAAAGGCTTTGCTTTGCCGACGGTTATTATTGTTTCCTTGGTGATGATGTCAGTTTTGGCGGTGGCCGTGCAGAGTGTCGACATTACGCGCAATGCCCTGACAAACCAGTATTATAGCAAGCTCGCTCAGACAGCGGCCGAGGCCGGTATATCATACGCCCAAGCCTGTATGGCTGCCAATAACAACCAAGTGACATGGGGTGCTAACCCATTAATGCCTAACACCGACTGCTCTGGTAATGTCACGACAAGCTGCGCCGTAAGCTCAACCGACCCAAGATGCTGGGTAGCGGTTAATAGTAGTCTGCATACAACTTTTTCGGTTGGTTCGCCGGTGCAGACCGCCGGCGGCGACATGATGCAGATATCGTCGACCGGTACTACCTCATTGCTCCGTACTAGTAACGGCATACCATGGCGCAGCTATGTTCGCAACGAGTCGCTGCGCTATGCCAGTAACTGTACGACAACCCTGCAGGATACGCCCGGTTGGCAAAATACGGTAGCTTACAATCTTGCTCTGTCGGGCTCTTTCCCTAGCGGTACTGGGGCCCAGCAAATATCGCTAGCTAATACTAACTTACCCCCGGGCAGCTATTGGTACCGCAAAGATTTTAATGTTACGACAGCTGGAATTTATATCCTTCAAGCCGCGGGAGATGACCGGTTGGCCGCCTTTGTGGACGGCAATAAGATTATCGATTCTAGAGCCGTTGACTATAGCCGCGGCTGGGATGTAACCGAGACGGCCAACGTCAGCTTAACTGCCGGGTGCCATAGCATGCTGTTTAATGTCATAAATAATAACTATTCGCCGAACGGCACTAGCCTGATTGCTGCCTTGACTTTAAACGGTGCTAGTGCACCTTTGGTTACAACCGATACCAGCTGGCGCGTTAAGACTGGCGATCTTTTGAATTTTTCCGACTATCGAGCGCAAGTTCCAGGCGCGTCTAGTTGGTTCACGGCGGTTGATATCGGTAACTATAGTGCTGCGACGCCTGTAGGTATATGGGGAGCGATGACATCCTGGCCATCCGGTGGCGGTGATGCGGCAGCCGATTGGATTACGGCGCCGGGCGGTAACTCAGGCGGTGCCCCGGCAAACTCCGGGACCTACCTGCTAGACAGACAGTCGTTCACGACTACTAACGCCTCGACTCAGGTTACGTATTATACAGCCTGTGACGATTTATGTTATGTCTACCTTGATGGCAATCAGGTTGGGACCGCAGTTAGTTACGGAGCCGACACGTCTGCGACCGTAACAGTCGGCCCGGGTACTCACCGTTTCGGCGTTATCTTAGTAAATGGCGCTGCTGGTTACTCGGCGTTTTTATTCAGTGCCAAATATGCTTCGTCAAGTACTAATCAATACGGTACCGTAGCAGCTGGTACGCGGATTACTGTTAGTGGGCTCAGTTGGCAGAGCGTCCAAACCTGGACAGCGGCCGGCTCGCTGACAGCGCTTAACCTACAGGTGTATGACCCAACCTATGTGCCAGATGGTTTGCCGGCAACCAACGACACGGTTGCCAATATGACCCAAAACAGTGATTTTGAGGGCGGTATCTATGGCTACACCGGCGCGAATTCGACACTCAGTCAAAGTACCGCTTGGGCCGATACTGGTACTCATTCATTGTTGATTACGCCAAATGGGGCCAGCTCGGATTCATTTGCTTTTATTATTCCAACGACACCGATAGTGGCTGGTTATACGTATACTGTGACAGCCACGGTGCATATCCCAACAGCACCGATAGGTACCCTATGGCCCGGTCGACCTTATGGTATCGTGGCTACATGGAGCAGTTCGGTTGGAGCAACAAGTTTGGCTCCCCCGGTACCAGGTACCTATCGGTTAACAATGACCTTTACCGTTCCCGATGGTGCCACTGGCATGGATGTACGCCTATATGACGGTTCAAGTAGCCCTTCAGATACGGTTTACTGGGATAATGTGCAGCTATCACAGAGTATCCGACCGTACTGGTAGTGGTGTGGTTAGTTACACTAGAACTAGCGTAAGCTCTATGAAAAACACCCCAGCTCTGGTATAATAGCGCCGATGGTTAGGGCAAATACCGACGATAGTAAGGTCAAGCCTGTAACGCCGCCGGCACGATCGACGGTGCTTTTATTGCTAGCTACGGCGGCCGATACAACTTGGCGTATGTTTATGCCGATTATCGGGGGCGTTATTCTGGGTATTTGGCTTGATCGTAGCTGGCACAGTAAGCCGGTAGCGACGATTGTTTGCTTGGCTGTTGGCACCGGCCTATCGGCCTGGTTGGTTGTCTTGCAACTGCGTCGCGTTCGGAGGCCGCTATGACGATTTTTATCGATAATTTTGCCGCCCTAGATTTGCACGTTAGCATCGGCTCGCAAACCATTGGAAACATCTTTGGTATTCCGGTTACTAATGCCATGATAACCGGTGCTGTGGGCGGTTTGATTACGCTGGCCATCTTGTTTTACGCTGCCTATAAAGTGAAGCGGGGTCGCTATAATCGCTTCGTGGGACTAGTGCAGTGGGTTTTTGAAGGTCTGCTCGCTCAAATTGATAGTATTATTCCCGACGCCAAATTAGCACGTAAAATTACGCCACTAGCGGTGACGATTTTCTTCGTGGTTTTGATTAACTATTGGTTGAGTATTCTACCGGGTCTTGATTCTATTACCATGAATCATGTACCGCTGCTACGCAGCGTGACGGCTGATTTGAATTTTACGGTCGCACTAGCACTTATTACCATGGTCACGGTACAAATTTACGCTATTAAACATCTGGGTGTTTATCAAAACGCCGAGCGCTATTTCCATAACCCATTTAAAGACCCAATCGGTGCTTTTGAGGGTCTACTGGAATTGGTCGGCGAGGTATCGCGCGGCACTGCCCTAGCGCTACGTCTATTTGGTAACGCCTTTGCCGGCGAGGTACTTTTGATTGTCGTGGCGCTACTTTCTAGTTACGCCGCTACCTTTGTGCTGCCGGTGTTTATGGGCTTTGAGATTTTTATCGGCCTTATTCAAGCCTATGTCTTTTTTGTCCTGACGCTTATCTTTACTGCCCTGGCCCAGGCTTCACATGGAGCCCCCGAAGTTTTGGAACATTCCCCAGTTGCTGCGACTAAAACGGCGGCTCAGCGAGAGTGAATGTTATAATTTAGTTAATAAAACAAGGAGATAAAAATGAATCAATTAGCATTTGGGCTTACCTACGCATTGCCAGCGCTCGGCGCAGCTTTTGGTATCGGCATCATTGGCGCTGGAGCTTTGAATGCTCTTGGTCGCAACCCAGAGAAATTGAGCGATATCCGTACTTTAATGATTACGGCTATCGTATTCTGTGACTCATTGGCCATTATCGGTATCATTGTGGCGATCATCGCTAAGTTTATGTAGGAGTGTAGATGAATAATTTGACCCAATTTGCCGCAGCCAACCAAAGTATTTTTGGAGTGCTTGGTATTGACTGGAAACTGCTTTTGCTGCAGATTGTGGCCTTTTTGGTGCTGGTTTGGCTACTTGGAAAATATGTCTACCCTTGGCTAATGAAGTCGGTTGATGCTCGTAAGGCTGCCATCGAGGCGACACTTGAGGCGGCCGACGAAGCCAAGCAGACGGCCGACAAAGCCGAAAAAGAAGTTGCCAGAATGCTTCAACAGGCGCGCGAACAGGCCGCCGACATTGTGACTACTGCCAAAGACGAAGCCGTAGCGGCTGTGGCTTCGGCAGAAACCAAGGCTCGCCAGCACGCCGAAACTATTGTGGCGAACGCGCAGACTGAAATTCAGAAAAATGTCTCAGCCGCAAAGCGCGAACTTTATAACCAGGCAATCGACTTGGTCGCTGAAGCGACCGAAAAAGTCACGGCCGGTGCGGTCGCCAAAGACAGTATTAATGACAGGATTGTCACGAATGCTCTTAAGGAGACGAATTAATGGCGGTTCGTCTGAGTCGTCGTAAGTTGGCAGATTATGCTGCCGACGCGATTGCTAATAAGCGACCGTTTATCAATCAGCTGGCCGCCTATCTGGTTACGACAAAACGCACCAAAGAAGCTTCGCTAATTGTCCGCGATATCGAGTTGGCGTTGGTGGAACGGGGTATTGTAATCGCTGACGTCACTGTAGCGCGCGAATTAAGTGCTCGGTTGAGTGAGTCGGTGAATCGCTTTATTGCCGACAAGTTTCCAAAGAGTAAAATTTATTTGCGCACCAGCCAGGAGCCAAAGCTCATCAGCGGTTTGATTCTGCATGTTAACGGTCAAGAGCTGGACAATACGGTGCGCCGACGACTAACAAACCTAAAAGCAAGCAAGGTATAGAAAATGAGTGAAATATCTGTAACTGAACTATCCAAAGAACTGCGCGACGCGATTGCTGGCCTTGAGGCAACTGAGGGCTTGGGCGATGTCGGTATTGTAATTCGCGTCGGCGACGGCGTAGCCTGGGTGCACGGCCTGACTAACGCCGGTTTTAGCGAAATGCTGGTGATTGAAAGCGGCGACCAAAAGATTGAGTCGTTTGCCTTAAACCTGATGGAAGACGAAATTGGCGCCGTTATCTTAGGCGATGAATCGGCCGTGTCGGCCGGTGATAAAGTTCGCTTGAAGGGTACCCTGCTAGAGGTTCCAGTGGGTGAAGCTTTGCTGGGCCGAGTTGTGAATCCACTCGGTGAACCGCTTGACGGCGGCCCGGCAATTGAAACTAAGCACACAGGTTTAGTGGAGCGCGAAGCCATCGGCGTCATGGGGCGCAAGGGCGTTTCCGAACCACTAATGACCGGTATTATGGCGATTGATACCATGATTCCAATTGGCCGTGGTCAGCGTGAGCTGATTATCGGCGACCGCCAAACCGGTAAAACGGCCATTGCGGTTGATACGATGATTAACCAAGCCAAGCAAAAAACTGGTGTGGTTAATATCTACGTGGCGATTGGCCAAAAGCTATCTAAAGTCGCTCGTTTGGTCGAGCGCCTAAAGGACGAAGGCGTTATGGACCAGACGATCGTTGTCGCCACCAGCCCGGCCGACCCAGCTTCATTGCTGTACTTGGCGCCTTACGCAGCTACGGCCATGGGTGAATATTTCCGTGATAATGGCGGTCACGCCCTGATGGTTTACGACGACCTAACCAAGCACGCTGTCGCCTATCGTCAGATGTCACTTTTGTTGCGCCGTCCACCGGGACGCGAAGCTTTTCCGGGGGACGTTTTCTACCTGCATTCGCGCTTATTGGAGCGTTCGGCTAAATTGTCCGATGAGCTTGGTGGCGGTAGCTTGACCGCCCTACCGATTATTGAAACCCAAGCCGGTGACATCTCGGCTTATGTACCGACCAACGTTATCTCGATTACCGACGGCCAAATTTTTCTAGAAACTGACTTATTCTACCAAGGTATTCGACCAGCAATTTCGGTTGGTCTGTCGGTTAGTCGTGTCGGTGGTTCGGCTCAAACCAAAGCCATTAAATCGGTTAGTAGCCGCTTGCGCCTTAGCTTGGCACAGTTCCGCGAACTAGCTGGCTTTGCGCAGTTCGGCAGCGACCTCGACGATGACACGCGTAAGCAAATTGAACGTGGTCAGCGCTTGACTGAGCTTTTGAAACAACCGCAATACCAGCCGCTCAGCATCTGGCAACAAGTCGTCAGTGTCTACGTGGTGGGCAATGGTTTCTTTGATGGCGTCAAAGTTAGCTCGGTGCGTGAAGCTCAAGAAGCGCTACTCACCCGGCTTGAGACTGACTATAAGTCGGACCTAGACCAAATTAATCAAGGTGCCGCACCAACTGAAGAGCAGCTCAAAAAGATTGAGAAAGTTGCCGCATCGGTTGCCAAGGGGTTTGAAAACTAATGCCAGCCTCGATCCGCACTTTGCGAAGCCGCATCCGCTCGGTGTCTAGCACCAAGCAGATTACACGCGCCATGCAAATGGTAGCGGCTAGTAAGATGCGCCGGGCCGAAGAGGCTGATACAGCCTCGGCACCCTACGTCAAGGCAGCAAGCGAAATCCTTAGCTATCTAGCTAGCCAAGGCGAGACAAAGGATCACCCACTTTTTGCCAAACGACCAATTAAATCGCGGCTAATCATCTTAGTCGCGGCCGATAAAGGCCTGGCCGGCGCCTACAACAACAATTTATTGAAGCGCTATGTCGAAGAACTAAAGAAAGACGATGGCAAAATTAAAAACGACACCATTACGGTGGGCCGTCGAGCCGCCCAATTTGCAACTCGCCTAAAAGACACGTCGGTGATCGCGGTTTATCAAGATTTGCCCGACCGACCGGCTGGCAATGAGCTACGTGCTATTTTAGACACGGCCACCAATAAATTTACCAGCGGCGAGGTTGATGATGTTGACCTAATTTACACAGCTTTTAATAGTACGATATCTCAAGAAGTTACGATGGTTCACCTACTGCCGGCCGGCTTCACCGAGACGCCGGTTAGTGAAGAGGTTCGCGAAGCAGAATATGAGCCAAATGCCCAAGAGGTGTTAAGCAGCGTTGTTTATCGAATTCTCGGTTCCCAGCTATTTCAGGCGCTGCTTGATGCTCGAGCAAGCGAGTACGCCATGCGTATGATGGCTATGAAGAATGCTACCGATAATGCTAATGAGTTGGTTGACGATTTGACACTAGAAATGAATAAAGCCCGCCAAGGTGCCATTACTCAAGAATTGGCTGAGATTTCCGGCGGCGTGGAGGCGATGAAATAATGGAGGACAAAAAAATGAACAACAAAGGCCAAGTTATTCAAGTAGTTGGCGTGGTGGTTGATGTCCAATTTGATAAAGGCGAATTGCCGGCGATTTACGACGCGTTGCGTGTCAAGATTGGTAAAAAAGAGATTACGCTTGAAGTCGCGCAGCACCTTGACGAGCACAGTGTTCGCGCCGTGGCCCTGTCATCAACCGACGGTCTGAGGCGTGGAGACGAAGTTATTGCTACCGGCGCGCCGATTAGCGTGACTGTTGGTGAAGTAACTCAGGGACGAATGTTTAATGTTACTGGTGACGTGATTGACGGACTTGGTCCAGTTAAAGGACCTAAACTACCGATTCACCGTCAACCGCCTACTTTAACCGAGCAATCGAATAAGGCCGAGGTGCTAGAGACTGGCATCAAAGTGCTCGACTTAATTGCGCCGCTTGCCAAGGGCGGCAAGGCCGGTTTGCTAGCTGGCGCCGGTGTTGGTAAGACGGTCTTGATTCAGGAATTGATTAACAACATCGCTAAGTACCACAACGGTAACTCGGTTTTTGCTGGTGTCGGTGAGCGGACCCGTGAGGGTAATGACCTCTACTTTGAAATGAAGGACGCCGGCGTGCTTGATAAAACTAGCCTAGTCTTTGGTCAGATGAATGAACCGCCAGGAGCGCGTCTGCGGGTTGGGTTAACTGGTCTAACGATTGCCGAAGCTTTTCGCGACCAAGGCAAGGACGTGCTGTTATTTATCGATAACATTTTTCGTTTTACTCAGGCCGGGGCCGAAGTCTCGGCGCTACTCGGTCGCTTACCGAGCGCCGTTGGTTACCAGCCGAATTTGCAACAAGAAATGGGCGCCTTGCAAGAGCGTATCACCAGCACCAAAGCCGGTTCGATTACGTCAGTTCAGGCTATTTATGTGCCAGCCGATGACTTAACCGACCCAGCACCGGCGACAACCTTTGCCCACCTGGACGCCACGATTGTTATGAGCCGCAGTTTAACTGAAATTGGTATCTACCCCGCAGTTGACGTCCTAGACAGTAGTTCGTCGAGTTTGGATCCCGAAATCGTTGGCGACGAACATTATCGCGTAGCCCGCGAAGTTCAGCGCGTACTACAGCAATATAAGGATCTGCAGGATATTATATCGATCTTGGGTATGGAAGAGTTGTCCGACGACCAGAAACAGACAGTTAACCGGGCGCGGCGCTTACAGCGTTTCTTTGCTCAGCCGTTCCACGTGGCCGAAGAGTACACCGGTAACAAGGGTGTTTATATTAAACTCGAAGATACCGTGCGTGATGCGGCCGATATTCTAGCCGGTAAATATGACGACAAGCCGGAAAGCTGGTTCTATATGGCGCCTGGTCCGTTGTCGGCCAAAAAGGATTAATTTATGCAGCTAGAGCTAATCACCTTGCTGGGAGTTAAAGTTAGCGAACCTGTTTACGAGGTTATTATACCGACTGCCGATGGTGAAATTGGTGTTTTTCCGGGTCATGAACCCTTAATTAGTATTGCTACGCCTGGTATTTTAGCTGTACGACGCCAGAAGATTGACGATGACGATCACCTTGAATACTTTGCTATTAGTGGTGGCGTGATTGAGATAGCGCCCAAGCGGGCCCGTATTCTAGTTGACGAAGCCGATGCCGCGCCGGACATTATTGAAGCCGAAAGCCGGGCGGCGCTTGAGGCTGCCATGCAGCTACGCGACCAAGCTACTAACCAGGTGGAGCTTGAAAAAGCTAGCCGCCTGATTGATCGCCATTCTATCCGCTTGAAAGTTGCCGAATTACGCCGCCATCATCGCCGCTAGTTTATTAACTGGCGAACCTCATCGGTACTTTTGGTGTGCATTAGCCTCTCGCGTAGCTCTGAAGCACCGGCGAAATCGCGAACATAAATCTTAAAAAACCGTTTGAGCGGGTCAAAGCGCCGCGGCTCCAGTTCGGGCGAGTATTTATCAAACAAATCTAAATGAAGATTTAATAACTTTAATAATTCTTGACGTTTGTCGACCGAGCCTGGGTCGGGCTGCGAAGGACAATCTGCAGCCCGAGTTTCGACGGGCGCCGGGGCCCCGTTCGAGACCCGGCGCGAAGCCTGTCCTGAACAGTCTGAGCCAGGCTCGTTTTTGGCAAAAGCGAATGGATTACTAAAGATGCCGCGGCCAATCATGATGCCATCGACACCATATTGTTGGGCTAATTTCTCGCCATGCTTGCGGTCTTTGATATCGCCATTGATTGTAATTAGTGTTTGCGGGGCTACTTCATCGCGCAGTTTAACAATGTCGGTGATTAGCTCGTAGTGCGCCGGCACCTTGCTCATTTCCTTGCGGGTGCGCAGGTGGATCGTTAAATTGACGATATCTTGCTCGAGTAGAAACTTTAGCCACTCGCGGTATTCATCAATTTTAAATTTACCCAAGCGGGTTTTAACGCTAACCGGTAAACCGCCTTCTTTGGCAGCGGCAATAAGTTTGGCGGTCAATTCATAATCACCAATCAAGGCGCTACCACTACCCTGTTTAATAACTGATTTATCCGGACAGCCAGTGTTAATATCGATGCCGGCAAAACCCTGCGTCGCCAAACCTTTGGCCATAAAAGCAAAATGTTCTGGGTTATTGCCCCATATTTGAGCAACCATTGGTTGTTCATCGGCCGTAAAAGCCAGTCGTCCACGGGTGCTTTCGATACCTTTTTCGCTAAAGTAACTAGCGGCGTTGGTAAATTCGGTAAAGAAAATATCCGGCTTGCCGGCGGCGGCCACGACATGGCGAAAAACGACGTCCGTCACCGCCTCCATGGGTGCCAGCGCAAAAAACGGACGTGGTAAATCTTGCCAAAAATTTTGCATATCTATTAGTTTAAACGTTTCACACTGTCCACAAAACTAGTTTATGAAAACTGTGAAGCGGACAGAGATAGTGACTGTCTGCAGCGGTCAATATTGGCATGATGCGGGGCGCACGTCATTGGGCGCCCCGCATCAAGTTGTAGCAGCCGAGGCTACTTCATCCCGGTGCCGTGGCAGGTGCCACAGACCGACGACGAAAGCGAGCCACGTCCACCGATGCCAACGGTACCGGTGCCCTTGCACTCCGGGCAGACGCGCTCGGCTTTGATGGCAGCCTCCCGGCGCTTCTCGTCTTCCGACTTGAACAAACTATTCACCCCCTTCCGGGGAGTTGAAGTTGCTCGAATGAGTCGGTCGTTCATTGAATCATAGCGGAGACATCATTGTCTTGGCCCGGCTAATTCGATGAACGACCTGCTTGGACGGCCTCGCCGTGGTTATTGGTTGATAACCACGGCGAGGCCTAGACTCGTCGTTACTGCCCGCAGGGGGGGCGGGTTATTTCGCGGCAAGCCACCTTATCACTATCTCTGTCAAGGTGCTGACGAGATTGTGAAATGTGGATACCAAAAACTTGCTATCAACGTTTCACAACCTCAAATCAACTGTATAACTATAGCCGAAACCTAATCTATTGTCAATAGTTAGACGGTAGTCACAATTAAATTTTATCGTCAATCAAGTCCTGCTCAAAAGCCAGCACGCCCTTGTAGTCATGTTCGTAAGCGGCAACATCGGGCAGCTGAAGGTTTTTGATATGCTTCCAGACGGCAGCAATTAGTTTTTCGGTCCGCTCAAGCTCGTCGTGGCTAAAATCGGTCGTCAAGGTAATAACATCGCCGTCCTTGGTCGGCTGAATAAAGTCTAATGAGCCAGTCGCTACGGTGTAGCGTCCATAGTCGCGAGCGTGCTCGACGAGCAGCTTATAAAACATTAGCTGCTGGCGGTATTTATGAAGTTTAATTTTTTCGTAATCTTTTTTGCCAGCCCAACTATAGCTTGGCTTACCGGTTTTATAATCAGTGATGTCGATTGTTTTATCGACGTCATTAATTAAAACAAGGTCAAGCGATCCGGTTAAAATCGCGTCGCCGACAACTGAGTTTTGACCGGCAAAGTTTAGCTCGGTTTTTTGTTCAGGTGTAAAGCTATCGTAGCGAGCGTTAAGGTAGGTTCGTAGTTCGTCGCTCCCCTGCTGCAAGTAGGTTTCGTAATCGAGGGCGCTAAGGCGCTGAGCTTGTAAATTGGTTTCAAGATCGCCTAAAATATCTTCGAGTGGTCTTTTTTCGCCAGTCTTCGTTAAATGCAAATGGGCTTGTTGTAGCGTTTGGTGGATGGCTCGACCGTACGATAGTTGCGGACTTGGGGCCTGCGGAAAGCGTAATAAGTGATTCAATAAAAAGGCTTGCGGACCACCCTTAACGACGTCAACAAAAGCGTTCAAATGGGTAGCACTAAGTTTGTAGTTATGTAGAATTGGTGCTAGCAATTGATTTAACTCGGTCGTAGGTGTCACCAATGGCTCGTACCAAGCAGTGGCTAGCATCTCGGTCGCAGCCGCGATCGTCTTAGGCGCAGTAATTGGTTTAACAGCCCAGCCATCGCCAGCTAAAAAGCTAACTCGTAGGCAGCCTTTATCTTTATCGTCGTGAAGACTGTAGCTGATATGCAGTGATTTTTTGGCGCGTGTTAAAGCAACGTAGAACAAGCGCAATCTTTCATCGGTGGTTTCGCCGGCTGGGGCTAGTTGCTGTAAGTTTTCGGGATAACTAATCAAGCGCTGGCCGGGGCGGGCTTTTTCGCCCCATGTCTTGTCAATGGCACCAACAACGTACACCGTATCAAACTCAAGTCCCTTCGAGGCGTGCGCGGTCATTAAATTGACCGCGTTATCAACCCGCTCGTCACCGACACCGTTAACGCGTATAGTGCTGCCAAGACGGCGATGTAAGTCGATAAATTCAGTCAAACCCTCAAGCTTCAAACCCTCGCCAGCCTTGTAGTCGCTTAATTTATTGCGCAAGCTGCGCAGACCGTTAAGGAATAGTAAATAGCTTTCGGGGTCTTGGTCTAGGGCTGTCGACGAAAAGAAATAATTGTAAAACGAACTAGTAAAGGATAGCGCTTCGACGGCCTCGTTCGGTCGACCGATTAGTAGGTCAAGCATCGCTTCGAGCGGTGTATAGCGCGAACGCATAGCCATTTCGGTTAACCATTCCTGAAGGTCGACAAATTTAGGTGTGATAGCCATCGTGTCTAACCAGCGGGCATGGTTGTCGTGGGCGTTAACGCTCAGTTTCCAGATATCGCTGGCACTAAACCCCCAGGCTGGATGAGCTAATAACTCTGGCAAGAGGCTATCGGCTAGCTCTAGTTGGCTGTTAGCCATAGCAATCACAACAC
Source organism: Candidatus Saccharimonadota bacterium (assembly GCA_027451185.1). Taxonomy (GTDB): domain Bacteria; phylum Patescibacteriota; class Saccharimonadia; order Saccharimonadales; family Saccharimonadaceae; genus DAIDJW01. The sequence goes on along the minus strand of DAIDJW010000001.1, from coordinate 10,903 downwards.
GCGCCAAATACTCTAGTTGCACAATTGGTTCAAGCCCTAGGACGTTGTCGCGACGCTCGTAATGAACATTAATTTTGGCGTGGGCAAAGAATGGCAGTAAGCTGGCGATATCGCGGTGATGCCGCGTAAAGACGGCGATGTCAGACGGTTTGGTGCCCTTTTTAATATCGGCGGCGATACTTTCGACTAGCCAGTGGCGCTCGTCAAGCGCAGTCGTGGCTTCGTGCAACTGTACCTGTCCAGCGCCGGGTTTTTTGGCGGTGAGTTCTTTTGACAGGCCGTCAATACGGTCCTCAAGCCTGTCTTGGCCTAGCCTAATCACCGATCGAGCACTTTTTAAGATTTCAGCGGCCGAACGGTAATTGTCGGTCAAGACAATTCGCTTCAAGCTTGGAAATTCGTGTTCAAAATCTAAGATATTACTGACTAAAGCTCCCTGAAAACTATAAATTGCCTGGTCGTCATCGCCAACCACCATGATATTTGGCTTACCTTCGCTGGCCGGGTTGTCGGTTAAGCTGCGCACAATGCGCATTTGGGCTAGGTTGGTGTCCTGGAATTCGTCGACCATAATATAGAGATACTTTTCCTGCAGATTAAAACGTAGGTCGTCGTTCACCGATAAGGCGTGCACCACCTGCAGGATCATATCATCAAAATCATATAAGCCCGCCTGCTCCATGTGGCTTATATATTCATAATAAATTTGGTCGACTGCCCGTAGTTTCAGCTGTTGCGCGCGCGCTTTTAAAATATATTTGCCACTATTATCTTTTTTGAACCAACTCTCCCGCCAGGCTGTAATGGGTGAAGTTTTGTTAATTTCATGAAATTGGTCAATCGCTAAGGCTAGATTATCGGCCAACATAACCGACAAGCGTGGAATCTCTGGTAAAATTTGCTGATCGTCGATAGCGCGAATTTTATCCAGCTGAGCTTCGAGTTTAGCGACGGTTTGTTTGCTGCTGCGCTCGACAAAAATTGGGGCAAGCAGTTGCTCGACGACGTCGATTGTTAGGTCGTTAGTATTTAAAACGGTCCGCAGTTCGTCGCTGGTCAGGCCGCTACTTTTTAGCTGCGAGATAATTCTTTGGGTGTCACGCAGGTAGGTGAACTCATCGTTCATAACCGAGGCTAGCGGGTTGTTGTAGTCGAGCGTGGCAAAAATTGCGCGCAAAATCTCATAGGTCGCTAGCTCGTCAGCTGGCTGAAACTTGGCGCCACGATAAAAATAGTCGCGGTTATTCGATATAATCTCGCTACCAAAACTATGAAAAGTATGAACGGCAATTTTATAGGCATCGCGCCCAATAATACCCACCAGACGTTCGCGCATGGCAGCGGCGCCGCTTTCGGTAAAAGTTAAGCACAAAATGTTTTCTGGTAGAGTGTCGGTTTTTTGTAAGATATTGGCCGCACGGACGCTTAAAAGTTCGGTCTTGCCGGTACCTGGGCCGGCCACGACCATCACTGGACCATCAATAGTATCGACCGCCTTTTTTTGGGCGTCATTTAACTTGTGGTAACGTTCATTAAACTCCATTACTTATCATTATACGCCTGACGGTGTACAATATGCCTATGAACGACCAGATGTATGACGACTTTCATCTTGAAAAGCTGGTGCGGGCGCAGTTCGGAGTAAGTCTCGAAGTTGACACGGTAATCGCAAGGAATCTACCGGTCAGTCGCACCGACGTGGCGACGCTTTTTTTGAGTGATAAAAAACAGCTCTACCTTTATATTCAAGGCCAATCAAAATTATTGCTCGACGATGTGAAGAAGATTGTATCGCGAGTTGGTTTAAAGGCTGAACTATATTTACCACCTAAGGGTCGGCCGCAGTATTTTGAAGAAATCGCTGCCGCAAAGTTTCGAATGGTTTTTCCGGGTCGCGGCAATGTCACCAGCGAAGACCTAGCTTTTTATAAAACTTTGGCCCCTTATAACCCGGCCCTGGTCATGATTAATGAGGTTAAAAATGGCCAGATATATCAGTTTGATGCTGATTCTCACGGCGGTTGGCGCGTTAAAACCAAATTCGCTTATCGGCGTATTAAAACCAGCTAGCTAATTTTCGTTAGCGTAATTTAGATAAACCATAGGCGCCAGAACACGATGCGCTGCCGAAAATGGAACTGCCCGGTCCATCTGACCCCGAGAAACCAATCGTGGCGTTACCGTTGCCGTCGTGGGTAACCGTAACGTCACCCGAAGCGATTCCTTCGGTATCGCCAACAACGCTAGCCGAATATCGCCAGCGGCCAGAGTTACTACTACCCGACCAACCAGACCCGTTGACACTAACCGACCATGGCCAGGTTTTAGTTTGGTCGTATGTCTGCCAGCCAGATGCGGCGGCATATCGGTATAAGTACCAGTGAACATTACTTTGGTCGGCGTCAAGGTTATAGCTAGTTTCTTGGACCTGTAACCTTATTTGGAAAGCGCTACGCCCCGAATATGTGCCGGCGCACACCACGGGCCCCGACAGCACAACATTTGGTTGGGCGTGTGTCGTCGTGCTGACGCCGCTACTAATGGTTGGCGACTGCACGCCGGTGGCGTCGTTACGACAGTAGCCTTGAATTTCAGTTTGTAAGGTTGTGTAGTAGCTGGCGATGTATGATCCATAATGCAGCGTTTCTGAACTACCGCCGTTGCTACCAAAGGCGCCCCAGCCATTCCAGAATGAGTTAACAACACCATCGTGGAATGACGAATAGATACTTGCGCCACCGCACAGCGACGCACCGCTGTTGTTGTATACCCAAGTTGTCCAAGTTGGAAAGGTATCGGTGCGACCCCAAGCGTTCCAGGCAGGCGTTCCGATACCTAGGGTTGTACCGACGACGGTCGACCATGGTCCAGCATTACCGTCGCTGTTAATGGCATGTACCTGGATTTCAATTCTTGTACCGGGTGTAGTCGGTCCGGCCGTCCAGGTCGTTGACGCGCCGTCGTTAACCGTACCCGACCAGGCGCCGCTATTGACTCGATACTGAAATTCGTAACGAGTTGCCCCGGTGACGGTCGTCCAATTGAAGACCATGGTTGTAGTGGTGACGGATGTGTACGATGCTGTCGGGGCCGCCGGCAGTAAGTAGCCGCTGGCAATGTTCGACCAGCCAGATGTACCGGTTGGGTTAACCGCTTGAGCTTGTAGTTCAACATGGGCGCCATTAGAGCTACTAATTGTTGCGGCCGTGCTAGTAGTTGACTGGTTAGATGACCAGGCGCCGCCATTGATGCGGTATTGATAATTATAACTGGTGGCGTATTGTTGAGCTGGCCACGAAAAGGCTACGCCGGTACTTGTTTCGGCGCTTGTTGTAACTGTCGTTGCTGTCGGCGCTGGTATCGGCACTTGATAGATAACCTCGGCGCTTGGGTTGCTAAGGTTGCCGATGTAGGCGCCATTATCGCAACGGGCTTCAACCTCAAAACCATAATTACTGCCGACGGTTAAGCCGCCATAAGAATAACTGGGGTTGGCCTGAAAAATAGTCCAGCTGCCCCACGCCCCACCGCTTGGACGGTAATTAAATGAATATTTAGGTGTTGTGGCACTGCCGCACTGGGCAACCGACGACTGGGCGGTGGCGGTTGTGCCGCTACCGCTAACCGTGACAGTTGGCGCCGGTGGTGCGTCGGCTACGGCGCCTTCCGGTCGGCCAGAGCGTCGACTATTGATAGCTACTGTCTGGCCACTTTCTTTAGAATAAGTCAACACAAACGAATCACAACCACCGTTGGTAGCAGTTTCGCAAGTGGTGTTATTGATATTCGACGACGGCTGGTAAACGATTGTGCAAGTCGTAGCATTAGTCGGTGAACTAATGAATGGATTTACGCCGGTTGGGCAGCCTGGCAGATCGAGGTTTGAGGCGTTAATACCCAATAAGTTGGCGACCGATTGGGCGGTGTTGCTGCTATAACTATTAACAATATTACGCGCTGGTGGATATTCGCCGTTTTTTTGATAATAATCTTCAAGCGCATTATCGATGGTTGCTAGTTGCGCGGCGCGAACAGTGTCGCGCGAATTACGTTGAACAACCGAATAACTAATGGCTGCGACGGTCGTTAAAATGCCGATCACAGAAATAACAATCAGCAACTCGACCAGGGTGAAGCCACGTCTTCTCATTAATTATTAATATAAACCATAAGCAAGGCGATGTCTACTGACTACTTCTTGTCAAGTACGACTAAATGCTCAATGTGGGGTGTGCGTGGGAAGAAATTGTAACCCTTGTGATATAAAACACCGTATTTTTCGCCCAGCAGGGCGACGTCGCGTGCCTGAGTGACGGGGTTGCAGCTTAGGTAAATAATACGGCTTGGCTCAGCATTTAAAATCCGTTCAATCACCGCGCTATGCAGGCCAGCCCGCGGCGGGTCGACGATGATTTGGGCGTCGCCGTGGATATAATCTAAAGCCGCTTCACTAGCCGCAAGAACTGGCGTGGCGCTGCCATCGCGGCCCAAGTCGTGGATATTGCGTTCCATTTCGTGAACAGCCGACTCGTTAATCTCGACTAAAGTCACCTTTTGGCTGCCAATCGTCAGACCGATGCTGCCTACGCCGCTGTAAAGATCAACCGTTGGCGTGTCGGGCCCAACAAAGCGTTTCATGTCAATTAATGCCTGCTCGTAAACCGGCAGGTTAATTTGAAAGAAACTTTCGGCGGCATAATTAAATGGCACGCCTAGAATTGTGTCAGTTAAAGTAACGTCACCGACGGTTTGCAGGCGCTTTGTGATGACGCTGGCTGGGCTCTGTGGATTACTATAAATTAGTTCAAATCCCTGAACGCCTAGCCGTTCCAGCTCGGCGTCGCTGAGTGGCTCAAAATCGGACTGCATAGCATAAAGTTGCATGACGATTTTATCTTGCTGGCTAGAGCGGACGATGACCGTCTTTAAACTAAAAGCCGGCACCTGGCGGGTGCGTAAAATATCGCGCAACCTGGCGGCTGCTCGGTTAATACTTGGACGTGCCAAGCTACTGCCTTGAACCGGAATTTTGCCATGCGTGCCACGGCGGAAAAATGACAATTCAACTTGTCCGGAATCTTTGTCCCACCAAAAACTAAATTCCATTTTGTTACGATATTCGTAAAATTCTAACGGCTGAGCCATTTCGATTGGATCAGGCAAAACGATATCGTGCAACTCAAAAGCCTCCTCGATTAAGGCGGCTTTATAATGCTGTTCGGCGGGCTCGCTCATAATTTGCCAGGGGCTGGTCGAAAGATAGCTTTCTGGATCGCGTGGCTCTACTCTATCCTTGGCAGCCTCGATAACTTGTGTCACCACACCTTCGGCCAGATGTGATTTCTTTTTGGTCTGTTGGACTTCAACTTTTTCGCCCGGCAAGCCGCCCCACACAAAAAGCTTGCGGCCATCATCCATGGTCGCAAGCGCTTGGCCGCCGCCGACAATTTTATCAAGTGTAACAATAACTTTGGGTAATTCTTTTTTTGACATTACCCTAATTGTACTTGATTTAGCGGCGTGGTGCTACGAATGTGTAAGCTTTACCGCTGGCACTACCGCGGCCGGTTCGGCCGATACGGTGAATATAGTCTTCGTAAGTAGCTGGTTGGTCGAAGTTAATCACGTGGCTAACGTTTGGAATATCCAAACCGCGAGCGGCGACATCGGTGGCGACCATAATCTGGGCTTCGTTTTGTTTAAACGACTTCAGAGCGCGCTGACGCTGTGATTGCGACTTGTTGCCGTGAATGGCGACCGACTTAAAGCCGGATTTTTCGAGCTGGTCCGACAAGCGCTGGACACCGTATTTGGTTTCGCCAAAAACTAGGACCTTACTAAACTCTTCCTCGCTAAGCATTTTGGTTAACTTTTCCAGTTTTTCCTCTTTGCTTGAGGCTTCGATAACATCCTGTTCGACATGTTCGCTGGTCTCAGCGGTACGAGTTTGGATTTCAACTGGGTCTTTCAAAAATTCTTGCACTAACAACCGAATTGACGGTGTAATTGTCGCGCTAAAGAATAACGTCTGGCGATCGGCTGGCGTGGCGCCAACAATCATTCGAATGTCGTTGATAAAGCCCATGTCAAGCATGCGGTCGGCTTCGTCGAGCACCAAGACTGAGATATCGCGTAGCTTCAACTCGCCGCGCTTCATTAAGTCTTTTAAGCGGCCCGGCGTACCAATGATGACATTTGGACGGCGGCGCAGGTCGCGAATCTGGCGGTCAATATTGGCCCCACCAACGCAAATCGCTGAAAACAAACTCAGTCCAACGGCAAAGTCACGGAATTCCTCGTTAATCTGCTGAGCTAGTTCGCGAGTCGGCGCCATAATTAGTACGGTTGGCTTAACGGTAATGCCCGTTAAACGCTCCATGATTGGCAACAGAAAGGCTGCCGTTTTACCGGTACCGGTGTTAGCCAGGCCAATAACATCTTTGCCATCAATAATATACGGCATCGCCTGGTCTTGAATAGCACTTGGCGTGACGTAACCCTTGTTTTCGATATTGTGTTTCAGGGTTGGACTGAATGCAAAGTCGCTAAAAGTATGGCTTGCTTGATAAATCACCTCTTCGGCGGGCGCGACCGCTTTGTTAATAAATTTACTGGGGTGAATATAAGCACCACGACCCTTGTTAGAACGGCCTGGTTTTGGTGAAAATGAGCGCACACCAGCACGCTGTGGGCGGCCATTTCGGTGGCCACCAGAATGATAATTTGGCATAGTTATAGATTCTTTCTTGTTTAGATATAATATGGCTGCAGTCGAACAGCGAGAACCATTTTGATATCTATATTTATATAGAGACGGTATCCATTCGGATGCAATGCGTTTAGTATAGCACAAGTGATATTATTTGTCCAGTATTAAGATATATGATATAATAACATTAGCTAGATTATCTTAAGGATGCCTCTTTAGCACATTCGTCTTCTTAACTACTTTGGTCTTTAATTATAAAGGAGGAGACAGTATGATTTCATTCGTATGGCCACCTGGTGCGCCGATGCTGGCTGGTACCGGCGGATCAGAAACTTATACCGCTGGACAGATTCGCGAGCTCTTGCGTCGCGGTATTGACGTTCAGGTAGTAACTATCGGGCACGGTCTGAAAGACGGTCGCCAAGATTTTCGCGATATTCCTTTTTTGTCGTTGCCGAATGCCGAGGCGATTAGTGGATTACCAGGTACGGTCATATTCGTGAACGAAGCCTACCCCGTTCCAACAAAAAACAAGGCAGCAATTATTTTTCATTGTCCCGTATCGGGAGCGACCGATCGCGAAAAGTACAAACGATTCGTCATGGGTAAAACGATTATCGCTACCAGTGTTTATAGTGGTCAAAATTGGGCACTGTATCTTGACGTCCCATATAGCAAAATCAACGTCGTGCTGCCATTCGCCGATCCGGTATTCAGTAACGTCAAGCGATCGAAGCCGACTAAAAAGACTCGTATAGTGTTCGCCGGGCGCCTTCATCCCGAAAAGGGCATTTATACGCTGCTTGAAATGATGCATCAGCCAGAGATGCGGCGCAATGGTTTCAGCACGACTATCGTAGCGGCTGGTCTACACGCTGAAGTCGGCAGAGAAATCGCACGTATGTTAAAAGACTATCCGTACGCGAAAATGATTCCGGCCCAGAAAACCGTTGCCGCTATGTCGCAATTGCTTGCTAGTAGCGACATACTGTTGATGCCGTCTGTGGTTGCCGAGTCGTTTGGTATGCTGTCGGTAGAGGCTCAGCACGCTGGCTGCCGTGTTATTGCTAGTAACGTTGGCGGAGTGCCGGAAACTAATTGCGGCCTGCTAACCTTGGTTGCGCCGCGTAGTCCATTAGCTTTGATTAAAGGTATCAAACAAGCTGTTGCGCTTGGCGCAGTTACTAAAAAAGAGCGCGACGACGCTGTTGATAACTTCACCCTTGGCGAATCAGTTGACGATTTACTGCAGGTTATTCACTACCAGACGAGTAGTTAAAAAAATATGGCCCGCTTGGACCATATTCACCCGCTAGGCGCGGTTTTTGCGACGCTTTTCGGCGCGAAGTTTCTTGGTGCGGGCGCGTTTGATGTCGGCGCCGTGCCAACTTTTATGTTTAGCCATCTTACTTCCAATCTTTAAATACTCGGGTAATTATACCTAAAATGGTCGCTTATGGCAAGGCTTGCGAGGCCGTGGCCTTAGATATGAAGAGAGCCCGCCGAAGGACTCGCGCTCGAGTGTAGACTCGGCGGGTCTCTTCAGCGGGCTCGGTGCCCCTTGCTACTCCATCGCCTCCAGTGCCCGCCAGAGTCGGTCCATCGCCTCCACGTCGGCCGCGTACTCCTCGGAGGAATCGGTCAGGATACGGCGTAGTATCCTAGTCTCCAGGTCGTCGATGCCTGTGCCCGAGTCGATCAACGGCTTCGGCAGCAGGTGCCGCTTGCGGTGGTCGATCGTGAAGTTGACGGAGTTCCAGTAGTTGTTCGGCTGCTCGTCGTCGCTCAGATACATCGTGACACCGAGGTCTTCGGTGTAGTGTGAGTCTGCGAGACCAGTCTGTGTGTTTCGCAGGCTCACCATGGTGGTGCGACCGAACATGCCGTCGCCGACAAACGGCCGGCTCATGACGATGTACTCGCCCATGATACCGAGGTCGATGTTGAACGCGATGATGTGCCGTCCGACCGTCAGGTCGCGCAAGCGCAACGCACTGGCATGTAATGGGTTTTTCTCGTTCGCGAGAGACATGTTACACCCTTCGGTGGCTGGTGTGATGGGTTTAGGGAACTTTCTCGAGTGGCTACGGGAATAGACAATTTATACTATATTATTTTAAAAAAGTCAATAGTGACTAAGAAGCCCAGCTTGAGAAAATTAGCTTTTTTTGCTACAATTCCTCAAGACCAAATACTGGGGATTGGCCAAGCGGTAAGGCACTGGGTTCTGGTCCCAGGATCGGGGGTTCGAATCCCTCATCCCCAGCCAAGAAAATAGACCTGCTTCTGCGGGTCTATTTTCTTGATTCAGGGTTGAGCGATTCTAATACCCGAGTGACATGAGGGGGCGAAAACTGCCAGCGGTAGTTTGAGAGCGATGTTCCGATGGCGATTGATTGTCAAACGTGAACTCACGGGGTCGTGAGGTGGAAGAACGAATCCCCACGCCCCTAGTGAACCGCACTACACATAACTATATTTATGAAGCCGAACTGCCCGACTTTTCGTCCGTTGGTTGGATATCTTGTACGCTATATTTAGCTTATGGTATACTGCCACTAGACATATTTAATATAGCTAGAGAAGAAAGTACGGTCGTATGAATTTTAGTAAAAACGGTGGAAATTTCACTAATTACACAACGATTCATAAAACTAGCAACTCTTCTCTCTCTCTCTCTCTCTTATGGCTGTTGTTAACCTCATCCTCAAGGGCGACGCTTCACTGCGCGGACATCCACCAAAGCGCAGTAGACAACCTGGCTTCACCCTCGTCGAACTCCTCATCGTTATTGTCGTCATTGCCATCCTAGCGGCTATCACCGTTGTCGCTTACAACGGTATTACTGCGAAAGCCAACATTGCCTCAGCTCAGTCTGCTGCTGAGCAGGCAGGAGAAAAGATCGCTATCTACACTGCTACTAATAGCGACCAAGTCCCTCCAGACCTCGCTACCGCTGGCCTGACAAACTCTGGCAGCACTAGCTATCAGTACACGCCGAACACCACCGTCAGCCCACAAACCTATTGTCTGACCGCTACGGTTAGTACTGCCTCGTACTCTGTCGCGACTGGTGGTACCCCAACAGCTGGCCCATGTCCAGGACACACGGGAACTGCACCGACAACGCTGGCAGACGGCTCTTCGTGTCCAACTGGGTACATCGTCGTGCCTGGCTCCAGCCTTTACGGTACTAATGCCTTCTGTGTGATGAAGTATGACGCTAAGAACGATGGCAGTGGTAACGCCGTATCGACCGCAGCTGGTTCGCCCTGGGTAAATATCTCCCAAACAACAGCTATCTCTACGTCAGCAGCTGCCTGTTCTGGTTGCCATCTCATCACCGAAGCCGAATGGCTCACTATTGCACAGAACGTTACTAGTGTTGCCAGCAACTGGTCTGGTGGCAGTGTTGGAAGCGGCTATATCTATTCTGGACACAACGACAATGCCCCAGCTAATGCGTTAGCGGCTGATACTAATGATAGCAACGGTTACTACGGCGAAACAAATACGGGTGGTAATCAACGTCGCACACTCACCTTAACGAACGGCAATGTCATTTGGGATATGGCGGGCAACGTCTGGCAGTGGACGAGTGGCACGACCACCGGTGGCCAACCAGGCGCTGCGGGCTTCGGCTGGCGACAGTGGAACAGTGTCCCTGGTACCGGCAGCCTATCACCTAATCCGTTCCCATCGTACGGAATTCCATCTGCCAGCGGTTGGAACTCGGGTCAAGGTATTGGCCAACTGTATTCAGCTAGCAATGACACAGGTGTCCGCGGCTTCTTCCGCAGCGACTACTGGAACGGCGGCAGCGCTGCGGGTGTCTGGGCGCTCGCTTTGAGCAATTCGCCTGGCAGCACGGGCAGCATCCTCGGGTTCCGTGTCTCGCGGTGATACAGACTTTGACTCTTTCAGCTTTGTCCCTTTGTTCTTAGGTAAGCCCGACAGGGCTTACGAAGTGAATTATTTTTCTCGATCGTAACGACACTATGCACTGGATATAATCCAAGAAAGGCCTTTTGCCGATGGCAAAACAACTCAAGCCCACCGCAAAATCAGACGAGTTCATTATTCATACAAAAATGCTTGAGATAACCTTGTGGCTGTTCGAGAAAGCGAATACGTTTCCAAAGAAGCAGCGATTTGTACTCGGACAACAGATCGAAAATTGCGCGCTTGTTTGTC